>PWGR01000272.1 GCA_003554565.1 Clostridia bacterium | reverse complement strand
GAATCTCACTGATTTCCGAAATGCTCTTTCCTTCCCACTGCCGCAACGTCTTGATACAATTAATTTGAGCCATCGTCAGCATCCTTTCGACCTCCCTTGTTTGTCGCTTAGGAGGGATATTCAGGATGCCGGGGATGGCTCCTCTTTTTTCCTCCTCCCCGGGCCCGGGGAGGAGGAAGGAACCCCACCGACCCCTCTGCACTTTCTGATTGCCATTACCTGCAGTTCTATATTGCCACCTACAGCCTGAGGGGTTATACGTGATCAGTGCTTCGCCGCACTGTCGGGATGCCGCAGACCGGTTGAGCGAAAAAGAAGGTGTTACCCGGGTCGTGATTGACGGATGAGGATTTGGTCAATTTATATGTGGGGCTCGGCGGAGAACAGGCAGAGCACCTGGGGGTGGGCCTGTTGTGCGATGTGGATTTTGCTGATCGACGGGCCGAGGTGTTGATGCCTCCGGATGCGGCTGCACGGCTGACAGAGATCATTTTCGGTTCAATCCGGGTCTCTCCAGGGGGAAGGGAGCTGGGGTTCAGCCGGGCGGGAATGCACTGTTGAACTGAGTCCGGATTGCCGGGGCTGTACGGCGAATTCTCGAAGCATTATTCAGCATCTATCTTTCTGCAGTACACCGCGGGCCCCGCATACTGCGAGAATGAAGTGAGGTTTCAGGCGAGACAATAATGGGAGAGGTATGCACGGGGCAAAAGGGGGTGCAGCGATTGAAGAGAAAGAGGATCAAGCGGTATGCGCGCCACTACAACCGCCTCTCCCGCAAAGCGAAGAAGCGCCACCCGTTGGTGAGCAAAAAGGACATCAAACGCAACAAGGACGGCCTGCAGTATGCCAAGAAGATGGAGATTGCCCGCGAACTCGGGCTGCTTGATGAGGTCAGGAAGAAGGGCTGGTCCGGTCTCAGTTCGGCGGACACTGGACGAATCGGAGGTCACCTGTCAAGCAAGGAGCGACGTCGCCGCAGGATGCTTCTCGCTATGGGCGAGGACGACGCAGAAAACATTGAGGGTTGGAGCTGATGGTCTATCCTCAGACCCGCATAAATGCTATGCGGGCGGTGTAGGGCAGCTGCTGCAGGAATATTCTTCCTATATAACGGGGCACACCCAATTCGCCGCGGATTTGCAGGAGAATCTCTCTGCGGAGCTGGACGGCTCTGCCCGCCGCATCCCCGCCGGGCTGTTGGTTTCCGTAGATTACTTCTTCATAGAGTTCGACCAGTTCCTCGAGAAGCTCCCCGGTCTCGCGGGAGAGTCCCTTGACCGTTGTAACCAACTCGCGCGGTGTATTTCCCATAAGTGCAAGATTGAGTCCCCGGCCGAGATAATCGAAGGTGGTGGCCGCCGCACCGACAACGCGGACGCTGTGCCTATGTTCGGTTCGATCGTCCAGCACCGACGCTACCAGGCCGCCGGCGATCCGCCGGTCACGAATGCGCACAAGTGCAAAGATGGCGGCGGAAGATATTAGCAGGAGTGCGAGGGTACCCCAGAGTAGGGGGAGCAGCTGTCGTGGATCCCAGGGCCGGGTCCCATTTACCGGTCCGGCGTAGAAATCGTTGAGCTCATCGTCCTCCGGGTAATAGTCACCGTCCGGTGGTCCGTTATCGAGATCGGGGGTTGGACCGTCGTGATCCTCTGCGGAGGGGTCGTCCTCCGGGTCGTGTTGGTGCTCGATGCCTGGATAAGCTGGTGTCGCCTCGAAGGGTACCCAACCGTGCCCGGGGATCCAGACCTCCACCCAGGCGTGTGCCTGTGAGTACAGGATTTTTCCCACTATCCCTTCGTCGTGCTCCTGCACATCTCCGCGGGAGAGGACGAATCCCTGCACCCAGCGGGTGGGCACGTCCACTGATCTCAGCAGTATGGCCATAGCTGTGGAATGATAGGTGCAGTAACCGGTGCGTTCTTCAAAGAGGAAATGCTCCGTGAATTCGGCGTCAGCCGGGACGTGGCTTACACTGAGCGAATAGGGGAAGTCGCGTAGATATTCGGTGATCGCTTCTGCCTTTTTATAGGCTCCTTCGGCCTCCTCCGTTATGTCTTCTGCCAGGTCATGAACCCGTCCGGGAACTTTCTCGGGAACCTGCAGGTAAGAGGCCATTTTGTCCTCATCCACAGGCTCATCTGTAAGATCCCCGGGATCAACGTTCCATAGGGGAATCTGTGCCGTGACCTCGTACGTCTGTCCGCTTGCTATGGTGCCGTAGGTTATAACGTCGCCGCGGTTGCTCTTGGCCGCTACGCCGCCATCTTCCCGGTGCAGTTCCTGCGTTTCCTCGGCGAGTTCCAGCTGCCGTGTGTCTCCCGGACCGAAAACGGTATTTGTCTCCAAGTCGTGTGGCTCGATCTCTACCATTATGCTCTGCGTCCGAACATCTGTGGGTATGATCTGCTTCAATCTCTCACCAGGAGAGTACCATTCCCACTCCTCGCCGTCATCGGGCAGCCAGCCGCGGCCGGTGTATTCAGTCAGAGTTCGCCCGCGGAGATAAAGCGGATACTCAAGATCAGCCAGTTCGCCGGTGCGCGCGGAAATGCGGGCTTCGAAAGCAGGTGTGTCATCCAGCTCCAGCGGGCCTCCCAGGTCGGAAGGGGACCCGTATCCGGACATGCCCATGGAAAACCACGATGCTGGCCGGGTGGTGGTGCCGGCTTCGCCCCGCACGCGATCCAGAATGGGAAACTGCGCGGTGAACCAACGGCGCGCTGTCGTGAGCCTCCAGGGCTGGATGTCTTCCTGAAAGAGTGATACCACACTCATTACCAGCATCAGCAGCAGGATCGACGCCACGATTGCGTTGCCGATGGATATGCGGTGTAAGGAGGAACTGCTCACCTTTGACAGCCACACTCGGTATTGCAGGGCGGCGACCAATACTACGGCAGCGATCAGATACGCGACCAGGTAACGCTCTGCCGGATCGAAGTGAAAAAACCACTGAAAGACCAGGACCGACAGTCCCGGGATTATGGCCCACACGGGTGCGTTGCGTTTCACAGCTACCCAGCCGCCCGTCCCGGCTGCCAGCATGACCAGCCAAATGCTGAAATAGCCCAGTTCGGGAGGGACTACCTGGATTTCGCCCAGGTACGACAACCACAGGAACTCCCCCCAGCGCCCCGCGAAATCCATGGCGAAAGCGAGGACATCTGCTCGGTAGCGGGCCAGCAGGATGAACCAGAAGGGCAGCCCGATGAAGGATGCCATTACCAGGTATTTTGCGTAGGTCCAGTGAGCCACTACTCCCCAGGTGGCGATGGTGATCCCGGACGCAATGTACCAGCTGTTCGTGTCGCGCGCCAGGAACATGAATTCCGAAAAGGAGTGGAATATAAGCACGAGTAGACCCGCGTGCGCGATGTAGGCAAGCGCGTTCAGTGCAATATTCAGGCTGCGGGGGCGGATCGCTGCGCCGGGTCCCCTCTGTGCGCCCTGTGCCGTCGCTCCGGCGTTCATGGTTGCCGCCTTTCGAGAAAAATTATCGATCCTGCAGACTACATGATGGCGCCAGCCTGCTTCCTTCGCTCACCTGCTTGACTGTCCAGGGTTACGTATCGGCTCTGTGCGGGCACTATCCATCGGCGAAACGGGTGCCTGGCCGATTGTTCGAGTGCACCTTCTTCTTCCGTGTTATCGGTTTCTTCGGTATCGTCATCGGTGACCAAAAACACGCCCACTCCCAATCCCAACTGCATTAACGAGCTTAACCGTGAAGACAGCGCCGGTGTCAACCGCCCTGTGACAAACAGAAGTGTGCTGCCACTGCTGAGCGAGTGGCCGACCTGCTCCAGTATGATGTCGGTAGACAGTGGGCAGTCCGGCTGTGCCCGTGCCAGCGAGTGCAGGGCTGTTCTGAACCGCTCAGGCCCCTTTCCCGGCTCGGCGGAGTGGTCCCGCTGCCCCCGGGCGACCAGCCCGACAGCCAGATCATTCCGCAGGCATCTGGCCATGAGCCCCGCTGTCAGATCAAAAGCCCGTTCCTTGGCTTCGGTGGACGAAAATACCCCGAGCGGACGGCCGGCCGGGGGCATAAAACTGGAAGACTGGTGGTCTTCATCAGAGAGGTCGATCATGACATATACTTCCCCGGAGGCGGTCAGCTCGAATTCACGCACATAGGGCTCACCGTACCGCGCAGATGTCGGCCAGTGAATGTGCTTGGGGTTGTCTCCGGGACGCATGGGGCGGATGTCTGCCAGGTCGGAGGGGTCGGCAAATGAGCGCATCCGGGTTCGTAGGGATCCGAATGGTTGTCGCAACGGCAGGTCGCTTCCCCTTACCGGAAGCACCCGCGGGTACACTGTCAGGTAGCGATCACCGTAAATCTCTACTTGACCCTCAAACCAACCGAATGGATCACCGACGGTAATTTTCACCGGTCCGAGCCGGTAGTGACCGTGCTCCATTAGAGAGGTCTGCCGGGTGGTCAGGCGACTCCCGACGCTCGGGACCGTAGTAACTACCCGCCACGTCTCGTCCCCCTCAGCGCTTCCGGGCACCCGGGTTACCGCGTTCAAGCGGGCAATGGGTAAAAATCCTTCATTGTCGAAGCGCAGTGTGAGGCGGGTCTCCTGCTCTCTCTGCAGCGCCTTGAGCTCTGAATCATACATGCAGGTGAGGTTTTTCAACATCAACCGGACCCAAACGTAGGTGAGAGTCCACACCAGAAATGTGGTGCGGAACAGTACCGAGGGCAGGTTCCCGCCCCCAATGCGTGCCATCAGGTAAAAGATTGCCAGGGCTATAATTGGCCAACGCTCAGCTACAGTTATGTTTCCGAGAATCCTGTTGAGACTTGGTGCCAGTCCCTTGCCCCGGCCTGATCCGTCCTCAGCGGCTCTGGTGTAACTGCCTGTGTTGCCCAACGCGCGTCACCTCCGGGGTGGTTTATGTAGAGTATGTCCCTGCATCGCGCCTGGATTCACTCGGACACAAACTCACCTGTTCCCGGGACGGGCAGTCGGCCAAGAATTCTCCGGATCACATCGTCCGGTGAAACGTCTTCCCAGCGCGCTTCCGGGGTCAGGATGATGCGATGCCTCAACACGTCCGGGGCAATTTCCTTGACATGATCGGGGATGACATAGTCCATTTCCTGGTACAGCGCCAGGGCCTGACTCAACTTCAGGAGAGTGAGTGACGCCCTCGGGCTAGCGCCGAGGTAGATATTGTCATCTTTTCTGGTCGATTCAGATATGCTGACAATGTAGTCGAGCACCGAGTCTGACGCATAGACATCGTCAACCATACGATTGAGGGCTTTTATATGATCACCCGAGGCAACCGCTTCGAGATGGTCCAGGGCGGACTGCTTCTCCAGGCGACGGAGCATCTTTTTCTCCCCCGCACTGGTAGGGTATCCGATGTGTAGAGAGACTGAGAATCGGTCAAGCTGGGCCTCGGGCAGGGGAAAGGTACCCTCGTACTCGATGGGATTCTGCGTGGCCATGACCAGAAACGGACTCGGCAGGGAATAGGTTACCCCGTCTGAGGTGACCTGTCCCTCTTCCATGCACTCCAGAAGTGACGACTGGGTCTTCGGTGATGCCCGATTGATTTCGTCGGCCAGCACAATGTTGTGAAAGACGGGGCCCTCGCGGAATTCGAACGTTGACTCCTCCTGGTTCAAAACGGAAGTCCCGGTTATGTCAGACGGCAAGAGGTCGGGCGTAAACTGTATGCGGCGAAAACTAAGATTTGTGGACCGGGCCAGTGCCTTGATGAGCGTGGTCTTGCCGACTCCCGGAACATCTTCCAGGAGAACATGACGCCCGGTAGCCAGGGCGAGCACCAGATTGCGCATAGTATCCTCTTTGCCGACTACAACGCGCCGGATATTTCTGACGATTTCCTTCATGACGTCGCCTAAATCGACGGCGTGATCTCGCAGTGTAAACTCTCCCTTCTTCAACTCGATCAGGGGATCGAGAGCAAAAGCATCTTGTTCCCAGCTGTCCAGGATAACAGTTTAGATGGCAGAAGTAGACTGCAACGTTACATTGGTACTCACTTATAAGGATAGTCTCTATCTGGCGTTAATTGCAATGACCGGAGCACCCATCTGCGGCGGTTCAATTGGAATTGTCCAGAAACCTATCGTGATCCTCTTGGATTGCGGCGCACAGCAAGGTAGACTATGGATGAGATGAGGATGCGCCGCCCAGGAAGGGTGCCGCGGCTGACCCAACGAACGGAGGGATTATTGATGATTTCAGAGAGAATGCAGCGGATCACTCCTTCCGCCACACTGAAGCTGAACGCGAGAGTTCAGGAGCTGGTGGCCGAAGGACACGATGTAGTCAAGTTCGGAGTGGGCGAACCTGATTACCCGACCCCGGACCACATCAAGGAGAAGGCGATTGAGGCCATCCACGCCAACAAGACTACATACACCCCGACAAATGGAATCCCCGAGCTGCGGGAGGCCATCGTTCGCAAGTTCGCCGAGGACAACCAGCTGGACTATGATCCCTCGCAGGTGATTGTCTCCGTAGGAGCAAAGCAGTGCATCTACAATGCTCTCATGGCGCTGGTCAACGAGGGTGACGAGGTCATAGTTTTCGCTCCTTACTGGGTAAGCTATCCCGAGCAGATCAAACTGGCTGGCGGAGTGCCGGTAGTGATTCAGACCACAGAAGAGACAGATTTCAAGGTGACACCCGATATGCTGGAAGATGCCATATCACCTAAGACGCGCGCCCTCATTCTCAACAGTCCCAGCAACCCCACCGGTCGCGCCTATACCCGGGAAGAACTGGCGGAACTGGGTGCGGTGATGGCCAAGCATGAAGTGTGGGCCATAACAGATGAGATTTACGAGTCTTTAGTATATGAAGGTGCCGAGCATGTCAGCCTGGTGACAGCGGCACCCGAGATGAAATCGCTTTCGATCGTAATCAACGGAGTGTCGAAGGCCTACGCGATGACCGGCTGGAGAATTGGCTACGCCGCCGGTCCCGCCGAGGTAATCGGGGCTATGTCCAAGTGCCAGGGGCACGCCCCCAGCAGCACCACCTCAATATCTCAGTGGGCTGCCCTGGCTGCCCTGGAAGGCCCACAGGATCCTGTGGAGGAGATGGTGCAGCAGTACAACCTCAGGCGCAAGTACATGACCGAAAGACTGCAGGAGATTCCTGGTTTCGAATGCGATGCGCCCGAGGGAGCCTTCTATGTGTTCCCCAACGTAAGCGCTCTGGTGGGAACCAAGATTGGCGATAGAGAGATCGACAGTGCCGACGTGCTGGCCGAAATACTGCTGGAGGAAAGCTACGTTGCTGTGGTTCCCGGCAGTGGGTTTGGAGCACCGGAGAATATTCGCTTCTCCTACTCGACTTCAATGGAAGAGATAGAGAAAGGCCTGGACCGACTGGAGGATCTTCTGCGTTGACACTGAATGCCGGTCGGGGGGCGGAATGGGTTGCCCCCCGGCTTCAACATCCTGGAGAGGCCACAACCCATGCTCGATAGTCGTGCTGCAAGAGAGCCGCAACCGGGTGAACGAGCTGCCCTGATTGGAATGGGCGTCAGCAACCGCAGCCTCGCCTCTTATCTGGCCCGCCGCGGGGTGAAGATTCACGCCTATGATCAGAAGAACCACGAAGAGATGGGGAGCGAGTGGGAGAGAGTTTCCTCCCTCGTTCACAGTGGACGTCTGGGGAAGGATTATCTCAGCCGGTTTGCAGCTGATCTGTCCCTGCGATTCCACTGGGTATTCGTAACCCCCGGTATGCGAAAAGATGTGCCCCAGCTGGACATGGCCCGCGAGGCGGGCTGCAGAGTGTCCAGCGAATTGGCACTATTCATGGCGCTGTGCCCCGCCACGATGATAGGCGTAACTGGCAGTTCCGGGAAGACTACTACCGCGTCTCTCGTCTCGGAATTTCTGCGCGGAGACGGAGCCACGGTTCACCTGGGCGGCAACATCGGCAATCCCCTGACCGCACAGCTGCCCGAGATCCGATCCTCCGACTTGGTGGTGCTGGAGATTTCAAGTTTTCAACTGGAGCTTGCGGATACCGTGCCGCAAATCGCTGCAATCCTGAACATCACCCCCGATCATCTCGATGTGCATGGAAGCATGGATGAATACGTCAAGGCCAAATCCGGGATAGTTCTGCGGCAGAATACTGGGGACTTCTCCCTGCTCAACGCTGATTGCAAGCGCACCCGACTACTTGGGTGGTGCGCACCGGGGGAGGTGGGTTATTTTTCCACTGAGGCCGTACCGGCGGGCGATCTTGCGGGGCCAGTGATGGGTAATTATTCGCGTCACAATCTCTGGTTGAATGATTGCGGGCGTCACCGCATATGTCGGCGTGACCAGCTGCCCCTGCGCGGGATGCACAATGTGAAAAATGTACTTGCAGCATCCATACTGGCGCGGCGTGCCGGCGCGTCGCTGGAGGCGATACGCAGGGGGTGTGAGGCATTTGTTCCGGTGCCGCACCGGCTGGAGGAAGTGGACGAGATCGACGGCGTCCTTTATGTCAACGATTCGATAGCAACCTCGCCCGAGCGGGCTCGGGCGGCACTGCAAAGCTATAACCGCCCACTGAT
>PWGR01000320.1 GCA_003554565.1 Clostridia bacterium | reverse complement strand
TTCAATGTAAGTGTAGGCCATTTCTCCCTCATCGCCGTCTTCATCCAGAAGGGCCAATTGAACCCCGTCGTTGATTCGCAGTGCCGCAGTCCGCTGATCTGTCATCCTCCTCCCTCCCCTCCTCTGCCCACCGGCAGGAGCCGGCCCAGTTTCTGCAAAAATGAACGGGCCGACCTCTCCTCTCCGGATGATTCGGTGAGAGCCAGGGCCATACGCCGGATAGCCCGGGTGGCTCCACTGGCAGGGAAGGCCTGAGAAACCGGAATCTGGCGCTTTACCGCGCGCACCACAGAGGAATCGTCCGGAATCCAGGCAAGCATCTGCACTTCCGCTGCGAGGAACCTGCCGACCATATCGCGCAGATTGCGGTATACTCTGTCTGCCTCGCGTTTTCTCACCCGATTGACCACAACAGCTACCTCTCCGTCGTAGCCGAGCGTGTGAAGCTGTTTGATGGTACGATAGGAATCCATTATCGATGGTGGCTCGGCGGTGGTAACTACGGCCACCATTTCCGAGGCCATGAGCAGGCCGGTGACCGATGGGCCCACTCCCGCCGGCGCATCAATGATAAGATAATCCGTCTCCGCCATCTGCGAGGAGAGGACGGTGAGGAGCGTGCGTACCTGCTCCCGTGTAGGCAGGTCATCGCCCCACAACTCACCCCCGGCCATAAACCTGACCCCCGGTGCAATCGCCTGCAGGGCTTGTTCTGGCTCGCAGCCTCCGTGCATAACGTCGGTGATGTTGTACCGCGGGACGCAGCCGAGCAGGATGTCCAGATTGGGCAATCCAAAGTCGGTATCGAGAAGGGCAACCTCACGGTCCATACTTCCTAGAATGACAGCAAGATTGAGCGATATATTGCTCTTGCCGACGCCCCCCTTTCCACCGCTGACCGCGAGAGTGCGGGTGACGGGCGCAGCCCTGACCGGTTCCCGCCGGGGAGCAGAGACCTCCCCCACCTTCCGTCGCAGGGCAGAAGCCTGATCGTCCATCATCATACTATCCCCTCCAGCAGTGTCGCGGACAGGATGTCCGAGGCGAGGCCAACGTCATCCGGGACCTCCTGGCCGTCACAGATGTAGGACAGGGGAACGCCTGCCGCCTCCACCAGAGAGAGTATTTTGCCGGGCCGCCCGGTCTCGTCCAGTTTCGTCACCAACAGCCGATTGAAGCCGATACCTCGATACCTATCGAGCACATCAATTCCCTCGTCAGCGTCTACACCGGCATCCATGACCAGGTGAATTTCGTCCGGTCCCGCCGACTGCAGAAACTTCGAAAGACGCTGCAGTCGTCCCGCATCTCTCGGATTGTGGCCCGCCGTGTCCACAAACACGATGTCAGCACTCGCCAGGCGGCGCAGGGCACCGCGCATCTCCTCCGGTGCAAACACCACCTCGAACTCGCACTGCAGGATCCGTGCATACTTGCGCAGCTGTTCAACTGCACCTATGCGGTAGGTATCGGAGGTGATGAGGCCGACCTGATAACCGCGGCTCAGGGACATGTGTGCTGCCAGCTTGGCACACGTGGTCGTCTTGCCGGCGCCCGTGGGACCCACCAGGGCGACGACCTTCCCGCGTCCCTCCCCGGGTGCAGATATGGGGACGGACCGCATCCACGAAAACTCCTCCAGCCGCCGCCCGTTATTCAGTCGCGATGCCAGGAGATCTGCCGTCTCCTGCGGGACACCCCGCTCCAGCAGGATGCGGGCCTCAGCACGGGTGGCAGCAGGCTCCGTCTCACCTGCCACACTACCAGTTCTGTTTGCTTCGTCCGCCTCATCGTCGCGGTGATTTCGACCGTCTTTGTCTCTGTTTTTTCGATCTGCATCCAGGTCCTGATCTCCTGCTGCGTCTGCCCGAACGGCCGCACGCTTCCTTCCTGTATCCGGCTCCCGCTCAAAGGCCACCGCTATCTCTATCTCCCGCGGCTGGAGGAATCCGAACAGTCCTGATGGCCGTACATTCCTGGTCTCCAGGAGTTGAACGTCCGGTCCAAGATCTCGTCTTATTCTCCGCAACAGGTTGTTCACAGACTTGCCGCGAAACCGCTTTATCCTCACGACAGATCCACCTTCCCGACCGCCTCAATCTCAATTGAGGGCTCAACCTCCTGATAGGAAACCACTTTCAGCTCCGGAACAGGTTCTTCCGTTATCCGTCGGAAATAGAAACGAACTGTCGGGGAACAGAGCACGACCGGCTCTACACCCCGCTCCAGCAGGTCATTGCTAATCTCCTGCGCACTGCGGATGATACTGGCCTGAACATCCGGGTCGAGGGCGATGAAAGTCCCATTTTCGGTCTGCTCGAGGGAATCCAGTACTGCCTGCTCCACTGCGGGGTCGAGTATAATGACCCGCAGCCTTCCCTCCTGCACCGGCAGTTGACCGCTGATAGTCCGGTACAGCGACTGTCTCACTATCTCGGACAGGCGGTCTGTGTCCTGCATCATGGGCCCGTAGTCTGCCAGTGTCTCGAATATGGTCAGCAGGTCCCGTATGGGCACTCCCTCACGCAGCAGGTTCTGCAGCACCTTCTGAATGTCGCCGAGACGGACGACATCCGGGACCAGCTCGTCCACCACCGCAGGCGTGCTCTCGCTCACGGCATCAAGGATGATCTTCGTCTCCTGGCGTGAGAGAAGCTCGTGTGCGTGCCTCTTAAGAACTTCGGCCACGTGCGTCATCAGCACAGAGGACGGGTCGACCACGGTGTAACCGAGAATCTCCGCCCGGTCAGTATCTTCCGATGCTACCCACTTGGCCGGAAGGCCAAACGCGGGTTCCACCGTCTCGATTCCGGACACATCATCCTCTGCGTCACCCGGGTCCATGGCCAGGTGACGGTCGGCCATGAGTTCGCCCTCCGCCACCACTACTCCCCGGAGTTTGATGGCATAGCTGTTAGCATCCAGCGTCATATTATCGCGCAAACGGACGAGGGGCAGGACCATTCCCAGCTCGGTCGCCAGCTGGCGGCGCAAGAGGCCTATACGGTCCATGAGGCCCTCGCCCTTCTTCTCCTCAGCCAGGGGCAAAAGACCGTAGCCGAGTTCCACTGCAACCGGGTCCACCTGCAGCATCCGGGCCATTTCCTCCGGGCCCTCCGGCCCCTTCTTTTCTTCCTCCGCTTCCTCGGCCTCCCGGCGGTCAGCCTCGGCAGCCTCGGTGGCCGTCGCCTGAGACAGGTTGCGCGCCACCAGCGCAGAGGCTGCCGCGAGAATAAGAAACGGTGGTGCTGGCAGTCCCGGTACAACCCCGAAGGCCAAAAGCAGGGCGGCGGCAATGTACAGGGCCCGCGGCTTCTGCAGAAGCTGGGAGGCGACGTCGCTCCCCAGCTCAACATCTGAAGCAGCGCGGGTGACCGCGATGCCCGCCGACACTGAAATCAATAGGGCCGGTAGCTGTGATACGAGCCCGTCACCTACTGTCAACAGGGTGTACGTCATCAATGACTCTGCGAGCGGCAGTCCCTGCTGCAGTACCCCGACTATCAGTCCCCCGATTATGTTGATGAGGGTTATGACGATGGCCGCAATCGCATCTCCCTTGACGAACTTACTGGCTCCGTCCATCGCCCCGTAGAAATCAGATTCCCTCTCAATCTCTCTTCTCCGCCTGCGGGCCTCGTCATCATCAATCAATCCCGCATTCAGGTCGGCATCAATGCTCATCTGTTTTCCGGGCATCGCATCGAGGGTAAAACGTGCAGCCACCTCCGCCACCCGTTCCGCTCCACGGGTGATGACCACAAACTGTACCACGACCAGGATGACGAATACCACGAAACCGACGACCGGATTGCCACCCACCACAAAACTCCCGAACTGCTCGATTACCTCACCCGCGTAAGCGTGCAGGAGGATCAGGCGGGTGGACGATACATTCAAGGCCAGCCGCAGCAGCGTGGTCAGAAGGAGCAGGCTGGGGAATACCCCGAAATCCAGAGGCTCTGTGGTGTACATGGTGACCAACACCACCACCATCGCAAAGGTGAGGTTGAAGACAAGGAGCACGTCCAGCAGCGGTGGTGGCAGGGGGATAATCATCATTGCCACCACCAGCAGCACCAGCACGGACACTGCTATGTCGCTGTACTGCAGCAGGGTTCGAACAATCCCCGTACCGTTCATCTGCGTTCACTCCCTTCCCCATCTGCGCCCTTGCCCTGCTTCCGCCACACATAGGCGAGGATTTCTGCCACCGCTTCATACAGGTGTGGGGGTATACTCGCTCCGACTTCAACCGCATCATACAGGGCGCGGGCCAGTGGTGGTTCACGTCGGATGGTCACATCGTTTTCTCTGGCAATTTCCATAATCCGATTCGCAATCAATGCCCTTCCCTTGGCCACAACCCTGGGCGCATCCATTTCTGCAAATTCGTAGCTCAGCGCAACGGCGAATTGCGTCGGGTTGGTTACCACAACGTCCGCATCAGGAACATCCGACATCATCCTGCGCCTGGCCATCTGATCCCGGAAGCTGCGCCTTCTTCTTTGAACCTGCGGATCACCCTCGGTTTCCTTCATCTCCTCCTTCAACTCCCGGCGGGTCATCTTCAGTTTCTTCTCGTGCTCGGCACGCTCGTAGTAGTAGTCTGCAACGGCCACGACGGCCAAAACCAGAACACACCGCAGCATCAGCACCTGCAGGACTTCACCGATCCGCCCCAGGGCCGGCAGCACCGGATAACGCAGCAGCATGGGAAACTCTACCATCTTGCCGGCCAGGGTGGAGTAGGCAACCCATCCTACTGCGACTACCTTGATAAGCGATTTACCCATGTTGACGAGCGCCCGCAGGGAGAAAATCCTCTTGCATCCCTGCACAGGATCCAGGCGCTTGAGATCAGGACTGAGCGGCTTGGCAGATACAGCCAGACCGGTCTGCAGGAGAGTTCCCCCAAGAGACAAAAAGAATGATACCGCAAAAAGGGGAGCTAACATCCACAGCAGCCGCTGCAGGACAGACGAGCAGAGGGAATGCACCCCGGCTGTGCTCCAGTCCGAGGGGCGCTGAAGGGAGAAGGCTTCCTCTGCAAAATCGCTCACCTGCTGTCCCCACGAGACCACCTGAAAAGACAGCAGGAGGAACACCGAAAACAGAAGGACCGCAGAGGTGACGTCTTTACTGTGAAAGACCTGCCCCTGCTCCCGGGCCTTGCGCCGCCTGCGGGGAGTCGGGTCCTCCCGTTTTTCTTCCGCCTGGTCCTCGGCAAACATCTGTAGGTCTATCATTGAATTCACCACATCCGTAACATGCGTACGATGTCGCCAATGTGATCTGCAGTGACGTCGCTGAAAAACGATGCATAGATCGCAGTGATGGACAGAAGCATGGTCATCCCGAGAATTATCCGGATGGGTATCCCGAGGACGAACAGGTTGAGTTGCGGCATGGCGCGCGCCAGAACACCCAGGGCCACAGATGCCAGAAGCAGCGCCGCCATCACCGGCAGGCTGATCTGCAGCGCGGACCTGAACATCCAGCTCATGAAGCCCAGAACGGCGGGGATCCCTGCCGTGGAAAACGGCGTACCAGGAGGAGCAATGGTGAAGCTCTCTTTTAGGGCCCGGAGCAGGTAATGATGACCGTCAAAGCTGAGAAACAGCACAATGGAAAAGAGGTACAGGTAATTGCCGACCAGAGGTATCCTGGTACCCATTACCGGGTCCACTTCACTGGCGGTGAAAAAACCCATCTGAAAGTCCAGAAACTGCCCGGCCGTCTGTCCTATGAGCAGGAGGAGAAGAGCGCTGAACCCGATCATTGCACCGATGGTGATCTCGCGTACTGCAGTGAGGAGTACCGCCATGTCAGATATTGTATCCGGGGCGATTTCTCCGTCGATCTGCACAGCAGGTGCCAACAAGAATGCACACAGCAACGCCAAAAAAATCGATACATGTACCGGACAGTAAGGCCTGCTGAACAGGGGAAATAGAAAGAAGAAACCAGACATGCGCAAAAATATGTACATAAAGCCCAGCGCAGTCATTGGATCCAGATGCAGTTCAAATGCCATTTCAATCGCACCTCATCAGCGGATGAACATTGTGAGACTCCCCAGCATTTCCGATGCGAATTGAGTCATAACCCCGATCATCCACGGTCCGAAAACCATGGCGGACAAAAAGATGGCCACAATCTTCGGCACGAAACTCATAGTCTGCTCGTTGACCTGCGTTGTGGCCTGCAGCACGCTGACCGCCAATCCGGTGATGAGCCCGGCGGCCAGCATGGGGCCGGCTACAAGAATCACGGTGAACAGCGCGTTACGCGCCAGCGAGACGACCAGTTCTGTGGGCACTTCACATCCCCCCTCATCATCCCGTCAATCCTTCCAGAAGAGACTGCATAACCAGGTGCCAACCGTCGACCATCACAAACAGGAGTATCTTGAACGGAAGCGAGATCATCATGGGCGGAAGCATCAGCATCCCCATGGACATCAGAGTGCTGGCAACCACCATATCGATCACTATGAATGGCAGAAAGACGATGAACCCCATCTGAAAAGCGGTCTTGAGCTCGCTGGTGGCAAATGCAGGAATCAGGGTGTACAGTGGGACATCGTCCGGACTGTCTGGCCGGTCCTCCCCGGCGAACTCCAGGAACAGCTCCAGGTCCCGTTCGCGTGTGTACTGCAGCATGAAGTCACTCACCGGGGCGGCGGCATTTGCATAGGCGGCATCCATTGCTATCTCACCCTCCTGCAGCGGCACCCAGGCCTCCTCGTAGACCTCACCCCAGACCGGGGCCATGACGAAGATGGTCATGAAAAGTGCCAGCCCCAACAGGACCTGGTTTGGGGGCATCTGCTGCGTCGCCAGAGCATTGCGGACGAATCCCAACACGATGACGATCCTGGTGAAACATGTGATCATCAGAAGCACAGCTGGTGCCACCGCCAGCACCGTCAGCAAGAGAAGCAGGCGCACACCAGTCCCGAGAGCAGGCACCTCTTCGCCCTCGTTCAGCTCAAAGTTGAATAACGGCTCAGCAAGTGGGGCCGCCCCCGCCTCGACGGGGGGAACCAGCAATACTGCACAAAATATGATCAGTAGGGTTAATCCGGCGCTCCCACCGCGCCGAAGGAACTGCTTCCCACGCACCACGTCTCGACCTCTCTTCCGACAACTGCCTCAGCTACTCACGATCTTCCGACCGGTCAAACCACAAGCGCAGGGTCTCCCCGAATGCACCCGGCGCCCCCGTTTCTTCCTCGTCCTGCATGTCAGCCACTGTTGGCTCCCAGTCCGACAGCTTCTGCACCCTGTCATCGCTCACGCCGAGGACCATGTACTGGACACCGATGCGGACCAGTACCACCCGGGAGCTTCGACCCAGCGGCACCGCCTCTATGACTTCCAGGTGACGACCGCCCACAGACGAGTGCATGTACCGACGTAACAGGCGCATGGTCACATACATCAATCCCAGAACTGCTGCACTGGCTGCCGCCAGCTGGAATACCAGATCCACAACCACACCTCCCCGGCCTGCGAAGGACCTCCCCGTTCATCGCAGATTTTTCAATCGGTTCTCCAGACTGATGACTTCAGTTATCCGCACTGCAAAATTTTCATCCACCACCACTACTTCGCCCCGGGCCATCAGCTTACCGTTGACCAGCAGATCCACTGGATCTCCCGCCTGCTTGTCCAGCTCGAGAACTGACCCCGTACCTAGGGCAAGAATGTCCCGCACCTGTGCACTGGTCCGTCCCAATTCCACGCTGACCTGAAGCGGTACATCTAGCAGCATATCTATGCGGCGATCGCGCTGGCCTCCGGTCGCTCGCTCCTGCGTCCTGAACTGGGGCAGCTCGGCTTTCTGCACATGCTTTTTCTGCCGGGGCTCCGTCGGTTCAGTCTGCGACACCTCATCCACCTGCTTTTGCTGTGGCGCCCCGCACTCGATGGACGCATCTTCTGCTGGCGCTGTGCTTTCCGTCTCATCGCCCGGTAACAGTGACAGTAAGTCCTCGGGGAGCAGCAGGTTGATCGAGCAGTCCGCATCATCTACCGCCGCAAACTTGAGGCTCAGCCGGAACCACTGGTCCAGCCGCCCGATGACCTCTGCCGGGTCCCCCTCACCCGGGGAAAGGGGGCGGATATCCACCAGCTGCCCGTTTTCCTCCGCTGACATCGATGCCACAGTGGAGGTGAACGCATCGGCAAAATACTCGATGAGTTCCTGTGCGTTCACGTCTTCCTCTTCACCCGCGACACTGTCCCATACCTCGTGCGACTCAGAATCGACGTAGTACACCGCGCGGGCCTCTGCCCCCCCTGTGATCTCAATCTCTCCCCAGAGCTCAATGCTGGTTTCGAGCACCTCTTCTGCAGAGATAGTGTCTGTCCCCCAGCTTTCCAACTCCGCGGGGAAACCCTCGCTCTCCGCCCGTGAGGCGACCACCTCGATCACTCTGTCGGGCACCTGGGCCTCTTCTTCCTCCTGCCCCAGCCCCTCAAGGAGTGCATCTATCTCCTTTTGACTCAGAATGTCCTTGGACATCGTTTACTCCTCCCCGTCTTTTGAAGTGATGCGCACGGCATAACGCTGACCGGCTCGACCCGGATGACCCGAGAGGACCGTGCGATCACCCGCGTAGACGTTG
>PWGR01000253.1 GCA_003554565.1 Clostridia bacterium | reverse complement strand
GGGTTCGCCGACGAGTTCACTATACCCTGTTTGCGCTTGCGACAGTGGTAATGGTGTGGATTCTCTGGTACTGGAATGCAATTGCCATACGGCAGATCACCGTTTGCTTTGCAGCGATAGGCAGCCAGGTCCATCCGGCAGAGTCGGCGCTTGGCCAGAGGTACTTTTTGCTCAGGTCCAGATCGCACAATCACAAGCGCCGCTCGGTCATACAGCAGGAGAGATTCCCGGAGGAGCGCGGTAAAAGCACAGTAACACTCAGCGCATCTCAATCACCGGTTCTCTGCCGGTAGTACAGGTAAGCAATCCAATAGACGACCTGGGAAGCAATAAACAGGATAAATCCGATGGTGATGCTGCGCGCAGCCACCAGGGCATAAATTGACCAAATCATGAGTGCAGCGGTCAGGAACAGGTAGGCGGCGCGGGCAGCATACAGCCCAATACACGTGCCGGTTCGCCCGGTGCCGAACAGGCGATATGCAAGTCTGCGAATTGAAGGCATCCCAGTCTTCCTCCCTCCCGATCATTTGGCTCAGGCAGGGCCGAAGACGCTCTGCGGTCACCCGCCCGCCATGACTTCTTGACCGCACCGCGGCAGAGGTTCTCTGTGCCGGATCGGAGTAAGAAGTAAAAATCCGGTCCACACCGGCGGAGCGTCATCAAGGTGTACATCAACTCCTGAAGTGAACTTCAATCACGTCTCCATCGCACACAGTGTAGTCGCGGCCCTCGCTGCGCAGCAGCCCTTTTCGACGGGCCCGCTCGCGCGAGCCAACACGCATGAGATCATCAGCTGACACCACATCGGCACGTATGAAGCCCTCACCGATGTCCGAGTGAACTTTCCGGGCGGCCTCCAGAGCTGTGCCGCCCTGGCGAAGCGAACGGGCCCGCGTCTCCTTCTCATTCCCGGTGAAGTAAGTTATCAGGCCCAGAACATCGTGTGCCGCGTGTAGAAAGCGCTGTCTGCCGTCCCCGACCAGTCCCATCTCCACACGAAATGCTTCCTGCTCCTCCTCGTCCAAGGCGGTGAGCTCTTCTTCCAGTCCCGCACACAACCGCAGCGCCTTCATTCCCCTGCGATGAGCCAGGCCCTCTACTGGTCCGATGAGCTCGGACACCTCTTCATTTTCCGGCCCGGCCGCTGTCTCTTCGTCTACATTTATGACATATACGACCGGCCGGATGCTCAGCAGATGCAGATCCCGGGCGCGTCTGCCATGCTCCGGTGGGATATCATTTCCAGCCAGGTAGTCACCGGAGTCAATCGTATCTTTGAGGGCACGCACCTCCTCCAGCTCGGCCATTACTTGCTCGTCGCCGCTCTTCGCCTTCCTCTCGAGCGACTCCAGCCGTCGTTCGAGCGTCTCGGCATCAGCCATAAGGAGCTCCTGTTCCACCAGCTGCACATCGCGCAGGGGATTGAGTTGACCTTCAGAGTGGCTGACATCGCTTCGCCGAAAGGCTCGGACGACGTGAGCGATGGCGTCCACTTCCCGTATGTACCCGAGGAACCGGTTTCCAAGTCCCTGGCCGCGACTGGCCCCCCGCACGAGACCGGCAATGTCAACAATTCGTACGGAGGCCGGCACCACGGATTGTGATCCTATGGCGCGGGAGATCCGCTCGAGACGGGGATCCGGCACTGCTACTTCACCAACATTGCTGTCTACAGTTGTGAAGGGATACGCCCCGGTGGGAGCACCCGCACCAGTTACGACATTAAACAGGGTGGATTTACCCGCATTTGGCAGCCCGACAATTCCCAGCTGCACCCCTGACTACCTCCCTTCGTATGCACTTCTCTATTTGGGGCGTTCGATACTCCTGATCCTTGATTCGACCTTCCGCCTCGGGAGCATGACCAGGCGCCCGCAGCCCAGACAGCGAAGCCGGATGTCAGCGCCGACGCGCAGCACCTCCCACTGGTTGGAACCGCAGGGATGCGCTTTCTTCAGGGTAATCACATCCGAAACTCTCATTTTCCTATCGCGCTCTCTCATCCGTCATCTCCCCCTCCCCGTTCGCGTCCGCTCTTAACTTCGTCAATTCCGGAGGCACAACGACGCGCCGCGGATAGGGGATCTCAACTCCCTCCTCAACCAGGCGATTCTTGATCTCGTGGAGCAGGACCCTCTCCATCGCCCACTGCTGCATATTCTCGGTCTTGGCCCACACCCGTACCGTAACGGAGGAGTCGCGGAGTGCCTGCACTCCCAATACCGTGGGGCCCTCCACAAATTCGGGGTGTTCCTCGCCCAGTTCTCCACATAACTGTTGAAGAATGGCGATTGCCGCGTCGGCGTTCTCTTCATAGGCGATATCCACGTCCACCATGGCCCGCATTGCACCGCGAGAGAAGTTGGTCACTTCACCTATCCCGCCGTTGGGCAGTATGTGCAGCTGGCCACCGAAGTCCCTGATCCGCGTCACCCGCATGCCCACCTCCTCGACGGTGCCTGCAAAGCTGCCGACCTGCACGAAATCGCCCACAGTGAACTGGTTTTCGTATAAGAAGAAAAAACCAGCTATCAAGTCGCGTATCAGATTCTGGGCGCCGAAGCCGATGGCCAATCCCGCCACACCAGCTCCGGCCAGCAGTTGGGTAACCGGAATTCCGATCATGGGCAGGACTGTGGTCAGGGCCAGAAAGTCAAAGGTGTACCGCATCACCGATTTGGCCACCGCACGAAGGGTGGCGAGACGGCGCAGCTCACCGTCTTCAGTCTTCCTTCTCTCAGTAAAATCAAAAGCCCGATCGATGAGCAGATTTCCTGCCCGTACGGCAAGGTGAAAGCCCACGGCTATCAGGATAATGCGTACACCTATGCCCACCCAGACACCAGGATCGGTGACACCCGTATAGGTCTCAAGCCATTGTTGGAAATTCATCCGTTCACCTCCCAACTCAAGTAAGCCACTGCGAGAGCATGTCGCTGAGGGGACTGATCCCATAGAATATCCGCACCAACTCCGGTCCCAGTACAGAGTTGTGAATAGCTTCTGCGCCCGGCTGCAGAGCTGGCACCGATGTCGACGTTATTAGCAGGATTCCCAGGGCCACGGCCGCCCCCACGGCGGCAGCGCACAGTCCAAGCACTCCCCCCATGATGCGGTCAATTGCACCGGTGAATCCCCACCCGACTGCCAAGTGAATCATGCGCGCCAGAACACCAGCTGCAATTACAACTGAAGAGAATATCAGAAAGAAGGCGATGACCGTGAGTACCCCCTCGGCCAGCTCCGCGTGAGTGGCCTCCGGCGAGACGATGCCATCAGCATGTTGGGGAACAGATATGCTTTCGCTCAGGTACGTGGTCATGCGGCTGTGCCACTCCCACCGGCGTTCAAAAAGGGACACCAGTTCTGCCGCATACTGCCACCCAATAACAACGGCCGCAGCCAGCCCGCCCAGACTGAACAATGACAGCACCAGCCCGCGCCGCATCCCGCAGAATGTACCGTAAATTATCGCGGCAATAATCAACCAGTCCAACCAAATCATGATCATGACCACCGATCTATTTCTCTTCACCTGCTGCCGTCCCGTCGCGCCTCCGCCCGTGCATCAGCACCGCCAACCCCAATAATATCAGACCACCCCCCATGAACTGATGAGGACCAGGTAATTCATGGAGCAGTAAATACGCCAGTATGGTTGCGCCGACGGGTTCTCCCAGCACGGAGGCCGAAACATTGAATGTCTGGATGTGCCGGAGTGACCAGTTGAAGAGCGTGTGACCAAACAGGGTGGGGAGCACCGCCAGACCCACAAACAGGAAATGTTCCCGGGCTGCATACCCCGCAACGGACAGCCCAGAGATGGCGATATAGGCAAGCACGCACAGCGCCGCAGAGCTGTACACCACCGTGGTGTAAGGCATTGTTCCGACTGTCGCCCGGACACGCCGCCCTATCAACAGGTAAACAGCCATTGCCGCGGCACCTGCCAGCGCCAGGCTATCACCGAAAAGCGTCCCGGGATGAGCAGCGTCGCCTGCAGCGATTATGCCCGTGCCGGCCAGTGCCACCAGCGCACACATGACCTGGGATTTCGACAGTGTTTCACGGAGAAGCAGATATGCCATACCCGCGGTGAAAACAGGGTGCAGCGACACCAGGACTGTGGAAGCCGCAACTGATGTATACTGCAAAGATGTAAACCACAGGAGAAAATGCACAGCCAGAGCGAGTCCGGCCAGCAGTGCCTCGCGCAGTGCGGGGAGGTCAAAATCCCGGTATCCCCTACCATTGCAAGCAGATATCATTCCGTGGATCGCTGCTGCGTAGGCCAGGCGATAGAAGGCAGCAACCGCGGCAGGGGCATCTGCCAGGCGAAACAATATCGAGGCCGAAGAGGCGCATATCACTCCCAACACCAGAACTGCTCCTGCAAACTTCTCCGGTCGAATATGCAAGGTAGCACCATCCCCGGGAACCGAGTTCACCACTGATAAGACGCATCCAACAGCAGATAGGAAACATAGGTGGTCCAGGCAACCGGCGACGGGGCCAGATCAATTGCCCAGACTGCCTCCAGCGCGGCAAAAGCACCTGTAAGCCCCAGCACAAGGGCAGCAAGTCCGGTGGTGACTTCCCGTACCTCTTCGCCAGAACCGCGCATGCTGGGCCAGTATTTCCGCACCCATATCTCCCCGGCAACAGCTGCCGCAGAAAAAGCTGCCAGTGCACGGGGCCAGGCCGGACTGTGTGGCCAGAAGTAATCAATCTGTGCACCGAGCAAAGCGAGCACAGCGCCTAAAAGCAGTGCCATGGCCCAGAACTGGCCGCTCTTCAGAGAAGGCAGACGTTTTCTATCTCGCAATTGCAACGCTCCTCAGAAATCCAGATCTAACAGGTAATCATACACCCGTTCGGAGGTGGCCAGCAGCAATCGATACGTGCCCGACTTCTCCTCCTCACCTGAGATGAGTATCTCGGCAAATTTCGGCGAGCTCGGCAGATCTTCCCTCCAGTGAAGTCGCCCGGACCCATCGTACAGGCTGAAGCCGGTCTCGGTGAGGAGGACAAATACCTCTGGCCCGTCCAATGGAGCCACAATTCCTGTGACCACGGAACTGGTAGATATCCGGCCGAGCTCTGCACCGTCGCGCCCCAGAAAGTGCGCATGCCTCCCAGTCGCCACCACCGTCCTCCCGGAGGGCATCACCACCACCCCGACGATCTCCTCCGGCGCAGGGCCGGTTCGGCGCGGTTGAAATTCCCACCGCGGCTCCCCACCCTCAAGAGGATATACCGCCACACTCTCACCTGTCGTAACAATGACCTCCTCCGTCTCTGGATTCCCAAGGATGCTGCTTCCGGCTGCATCGACGGGAATCAGACCCGAAACGACTGAACGGCCCATGACAGCCTCATCACCGAACAGGATCAACTCGACCGAATCTCCGTCGTCAGTGTCAAGAGCGGAAGTACGACATCCGAGTGCTACACCTGAACCCTCCCCGACCGTCATGTCGAAGGTGAAAACGAGTGTGTCGGCAATAGTCACAAAAACATCTGTCCAGCCATCAGTTCGCCAGTGCCAGATCGTCTCGTTTAGGGTCGCGCTTACTTTCAGTTCCTGCACAGTCGCTCTTTCGTGAAACCCGTCAGGAGTTGAAATCACCTGAGGTCCGACAGAGACCAAAGCAACCGGCCCATCCGGGTGTGGGTGCAAGTCGCCAATCACCCCCGCTGGGGGCATCCAGGTGTCGACATCAAGTTCGTCCCCGGCCGCCGACACCGTCACTATCTCGTCCCCTGCCGATTTGGCGATCGACACCATGCCATAGCCGGCAGTGACCAGAAGGGGCCTCTCTTCCGCCTTCGTGCTCAATGGGAGTTCAACTACCGAGTCACCCCGCTCGGCAACCAGGCGACCGTCCCCGTCAGCCGGAGAGCTAACCAGCACCAGGGTGTTCTCCTCACATCCGGGCAATGCAGTTACGCCCATCGGGTCGCCCGACTCAACAGGTCTCTGCTGCGCACAGGTCACCGATACGTGTTGGATCCCGGAGTCGGCGAGCAGGGGCATTGGATATCCCCGGGCGAGAGCCAGAGTAATTGCCAGAAGTAGGACGGGCCAGAGCCAGACTGTGGCACGACGGCCTACATAAGTACCAGAGCAAAAACCATCGCCGCCAGCATAGCCATGACTCCCATCAGTCTTCCCAGGCATCCCCTACCCCTCCCGGCATCCAGCTCCTCCCAGGCGCCGGATCGTTCCCCTTCGGCCCCTGCTGCTGTGGTCGTCTCCTCTGATGTTGCATCCGACTCCGTCCAGGTTTGCGTCGCTGAACGGGTACCCTTGCTGCTGAAACGCAGCTTCTGTCCTTTTTTGAAGTGAGTCACCTGCTTGGATACCTGTCCGGTCTGTTTGTAGGCAGCAGCCAGATTATTGTGCGCCACGTGGTAGTCCGGATCATACTTCAGAGCTTTCTTGTACAGGGCAATGGCCCGCTGATTATCTCCACGATCAAAGTATATATTCCCCAGGTTTGACAGGGCAGGAACGCAACGGGGGTTGGTGATAATGGCCCGTGTGAAGCAGATCCTCGCTCCTTCCATTTCGCCGAGATGTGCATAGGCTACTCCGGCCTTGTTCAACGCCCCGACGTGTCCCGGTTGTTCCTCTACAATGGACAGAAGCTGCCGGAGAGCCTGGGAGTTTCGCCCTCTGTCGAGGAGGTCGACGCATTCCTCGAAGCGCTCCTGGATACTCCTGTCTTGCTGACCCTCTTCGGCCATACAGTACCTCCCTCCTGCCTCATAATGCTCTGAGTTTTCGGATTCATCTCTAGGATACCATACCATGAAGGTTCATTTCTTCAACCGCTGAGCGCGCGACGGGCGAGCTGCCCCCAGAGGAACAAGGATATCCAGGCCATGGCTGGATAGACCGTCGCGACAAGTTCTGTCAACGGCACCTGTGAGCCGGCCATAGCCGGTAGTATTACCGTCAGCACCGATCGCAGGTCGGGCTCCCTCCCGCCTCCAACACGGTGAGCGAGCCCATGCATGAGTGCAATCCCGGTTGTTATGAGCGCAAGACCAGCAATGACCGGATAGGCCCCACCCAGAGCGGGCGCTACCAGGGCGAGAGCCACCTGCAGGGGGACAGGTGCCCCAGCGACGTGCCGGTACACTCCAGCCATGACGAGGGAAGCCGCTGCACACATCAACCCCAGAAACAGTCCGCCGAGCCCTGCCCCGAGGACACAGGCCCACCAACGCTCGCGCCGGGCCAGTCCTGGAAACACTGCAAGGACAAAGAGAAGATTGTAGCTTGTGTACAACACGGGGTTGAGTGTTGCGGGCCATTCGACCAAGACAGCTGCAGCCGGCTGGGGGGCTGACAGGTGGGCACGAAGGATGGTCATCACCAGTGCAACCACCAGCAGTCCATTCACTAATGCGGTGGTCCTCCGCCCACCGAGTACAACACCGCAGATGATCGCGGCAGCGGCAGCCGATCCAACTGGAGCTGAAACCCCCTCCGCAGCAATCAGTGCACCCGCTGCGGACAGCACCACAGCCAACACTGCCCAGAAGAAGACCACCAGCACTGCATCTATCAGAGATCTACCCCCTCTGCTCACACAGAAAAGAGCCCCGACCTCACGCTGCGAGCGCACGTTGCTCCGGATGACAGCATTCATGAGCAGCGCGCCCCCGGTGATGAAGGCAGCAGTAGTGAAGGTGAGAAAGACCGGCGTTCCACGTGTGGGCTCCAAAAAGAAGTGCAGCAGCTCACGACCGGTGGCGAAGCCGCCTCCCACCGCTGCACCTATGTACCCGCCTGCAATCATCAGCGCAGTCTGCGCCCTCCGCAGCCCCCTGAACATTTTTTTCAAGCCCCCATTCGGGCATGCATATTCGGGGCTCCAACTCCATATACTTCTGTCATCTGACGACGGCGCGGAAGTGAGGTGGATACATGGCCCGCAAGCGCTTCAGGCCTCAAAGACAGAACCCGGGCAGACTGGCACTGCAGCTCAGCGCTCTGTGTGGATGCCCACCATGGAGTGTGGTCTGCATAGGCACGGATCGTTCAACCGGGGACGCCCTTGGGCCCCTGACCGGTTCTCTGCTGCGCTCCAGCAGCACACCTGATCTCTGTGTGTTCGGATCTGTACGCAGTCCGATTCACGCTGCCAATCTTCGCGACTTCGTACGGGGCTTTCAACCCATCGGGCCGGTGGTTGCCGTTGACGCGTGCCTGGGTGAACGCCGGCACATTGGAACCGTGTCCCTGTGCCCGGATCCCCTGCGACCGGGGGCGGGCATACGCAAGAACCTGCCTGAAATTGGTGACCTGCACGTCGCTGGCACGGTAGGAGCCCGCGGGTTCATGGAGTTCGAGGCCCTGCAGAATGCGCGGCTGAACATGGTGCTGTCACTGGCCAGCTGGATAGCATCATCCATCGAAATGGGGGCACAGATGTCACTGGCCGCATCAACCATCAGGCTGCAAGAGAGACGGCAAGCAGGTGCTGCGATGGTCCGCGGCAGCCCTACTCGAAGCGGAGGAACGGTTCAACCGCATCAGCAGCTATAGGGACATGGGGATGACATGCAGACTGCGCAAGCATCTGGATCTGGTGAATCAAGAGACGCCGCTCCCCGTCCTGACGACAGGACTCTGGCCATCGTTTCTGGATGCAGCCACACAAGAATGAAGGCATACCATCACCCC
>PWGR01000075.1 GCA_003554565.1 Clostridia bacterium | reverse complement strand
GGACCTCTCGCCGTTCTACAGCGACAACGTACCGATGGTAGAGTACGACCCGGCGGAAGCCGAGAGCATCCTGGAAGATGCCGGCTGGACCATGGAGGATGGTGTACGCACCAGGGACGGCGAAGAGCTGGAGATAATCATCCTCACGAGTGATGCGGAACAGCGCGTGCTGATCAGCGAAATTATCCAGGAACAGTTGAGAGAGATTGGCATCGATGCGGAGATACACACCCTGGAATGGGGTGCCTATCTGGACGCGATGCTCGCCGGTGACTACAATATCTCCTACTGGAGCCTTGCTACCTATGCCCACGAGCTGGGCACCGGTACTATGAACCTCCGTTCGGATGCCTACTGGAACGTATCGCACATCACCGATAACCCCGATCTCGCAGAAGTATCCGGGCGGATCGATGAGATAATCGAAGACGTGGCCGTAACGGTCGATACCGACGAGAGAGCGGCCATGCTCGAGGAGTTTCAAATGATGGTCTACGACTACCAGCTGTTCACTCCGATGTGGCACGTCTTGAGTCACAACCCCGTCCAGCCCTGGGTCCAGGGATACGAGCTTTACAACTACAACATCTTCTGGATGCGTGATGCCTGGGTGGAAGAGGACTGAAGGCGGGATTAGGTCAGCTCTTCCGGGGAAGGGACCTCCCTTCCCCGGTGATTCGTCCTGTTGACCTGTCTGAGGAGGAATGATAGTGCACGAGTTCATTATAAAACGTCTGCTTTTGGCCATTCCCACACTCCTTGCGGTCATGACTATCGTTTTCTTCTCCATGCACCTGGCGCCGGGAGACCCCGTAGATCAGATGATCCCTCCGGACATGGAGGGAGCGGCGCGTGAGGAGCGGGTAGAGCAGATCAGGGCGCAGTACGGGCTGGACCAGCCGCTTCACATTCAGTTCGCCGCCTATGTGGGACGCATCCTGCGGTTAGATTTCGGTCAATCCCTGCGGCATCGACGTTCCATAGCCGGCGACCTGAGGAGCCGTATACCTAATACCCTGCAGCTGGGTATTCTGGCACTGATCATCTCGGTACTCATCGGAGTGGGTTTCGGAATTGTCTCGGCCATAAGACGGGACACAATTCTGGACAACCTGACCACCTTCGGTGCGCTTTTTGGGGTATCTATGCCGAACTTTTTCTTCGGCTTCGTCCTGATGCTGCTGTTCGGGCTGTATCTGGGGTGGTTGCCTCCTTCCGGGTTCGGCGGCTCGATTTTGGGCTGGGAGGGCTTCAGGTATGCCATCATGCCGGCTGTGACGCTGGGTACTGCGGCATCCGGTGTTCTGGCGAGGTTTACTCGCTCCAGTATGCTCGATGTCATCAACGAAGACTACATCCGCACCGCCCGCTCAAAAGGCCTGGCCGAACGGGTCGTGATCTTTCGTCACGCCCTGCGGAACGCCCTGATACCGGTGATTACCCTGCTGGGTATTCAGTTCGGAGCGATGCTCAGCGGTTCGGTTATCACCGAGATGGTGTTTTCCTGGCCGGGCGTTGGGAGATACCTGATCCAGGGAATCCAGACACGCGATTTCCCGGTGGTGCAGGGTACGACGCTGATCATCGCCATCGGATTCGTGACCGCCAATTTCCTGACCGATCTGGCCTACGGGTTTATAGACCCGCGGGTTCGGTATGAGTGAGATGCGGGGAGGTTTCATCAGTGGCTGAACATGACAGACATGGACATGATACTGGAAGCGTCGGCGGCGGCGGCGACCCCAAGTTGCAGGGTCTGACCTTTGGGCAAAGATTCAAGCGGCGAATGATCAAGAATCGCTTGGCTATGGTGGCGTTTGCCGTGATCGTTCTGGTGGTGGGGATCTCGATACTCGCTCCACTTTTGACTGAATACACGCCCGAGGAGCAGAATCTGCTCCGGCGCCTGGATCCGCCGAGTGGTGATCACCTGCTGGGTACAGATCAGCTGGGCCGCGATATTCTCACGCGTATTGCCTACGGGGGAAGGGTTTCTCTCATGATTGGAGTCCTCGGTGCATCGGGGGGCATGGTGATCGGCGTCACCCTGGGTATCCTGGCCGGGTATGTGGGTGGCACATTTGATCACCTGGTGATGCGTGTGGTCGATGTCATGATGTCGTTTCCCGGGATCCTGCTCGCTATTCTCATCGTCAGTGTGCTCGGCCCGGGTCTGAACAACCTGATAATTGCCCTGATAGTCTGGATGGTGCCGACGTTTGCCCGCATCAGCAGGGGGAATGTGCTCTCGGTGAAGGAGATGGATTATGTGGAGGCGGCGAGATCGCTCGGGGCATCGAGTCCCAGCATCATAGTACGCCATGTTCTTCTGAACATTCTTTCTCCGATCATCGTATACATGACTTTGTCTGTGGCCACGTCTATTCTCACCGCTGCTGGTATGGGCTTTCTCGGATTGGGTGTTCAACCGCCCATACCTGAGTGGGGGGCCATGACCAGTGTGGGCCGGCAGTACCTGCGGGATGCACCGCACGTGATTATATTCCCCGGGATGACCATATTTGCTACGGTTCTTTCCATCAATATCGTCGGGGATGTTCTGCGAGATGTGTTGGATCCCAGGATGAAGACCTAGTGTGCACATAGGGGTGAATGACGACATCTTTTACGGGCGCGGTTCTTCTCGCCGCCGCGAGCGGGCGCAGGAATTGCGCCCAATTTTTCTCCTCACGGTGGAGGGATGAAAAGCTTGCAGACTCATCATAAAGTCTTCCTGGTCATGTTTGCAGCTGGTCTGCTGTCCGTCGTTCTCGGCGGGATCACGATCGTGCGCCATGCCCAGGGAGTGGAGGCCGTCAATGCCGTGCAGCTGGAAATCACCGAGGTGCGCGTGCGGCCCGATGATCCTTCCAAGCCTCTCGCGATGCAGCTCCGGGCATCCAGTGAGGACGGTTTCTCTTACCGTATCGATAGCATTCGCTTGGTGGCGAGGGTGAATGACGCCATTGCGGGGACCCTGTCCAGACTGGAGCTGTCAGTCGAGGTCGCCGACGGTGAGCCATTGACCTTTGATGTGGAGCTCGAGCCGGGCAGCAGTTATGTCGACCGGGAGGATCTGGAGGAGCTGCGCCGGGCCGGGAGGCGGGACTGGTACGTCGATGGGTTCATGGAAATATATCCTCCGCACAGCCGCTCAGCTGAGCGGTGGGACTTCGCCATCGAGGAGGTCGGTGCGGTTGAGTGAACGGGTATTCTGCTGGGGAGCGACATTCATGGCCGGCCTCGTGTTGGGCGTAGTAACTCTGTCCCAATGGGCTCCGTACGATGATTATGCCCTGATCCAAACCGACGGGTGGCTCCTGGTGGCAAGTTCCATGATAATCGGCACATTACCGCCGCTTATCTTTGAAAAGATGGCGGAGAGCCTGGTAGCCGACATTTCATTGGTGATCTTCGCCTCGGCCGTGCCGGTGATCGCCACTGTGATTACATCGCACCTGCTGGGGACGGTAGAGCTGCTGGATGTAATCCTGTACTCCTCTGTTCAGCGCGCGCTAGGCCAGTCGGTGGCCCTCTTCGTGTTTACCTTCGTTGGGTTCGCAGCTGGCATTATCATTGGCTCCCGCACGCGGCGCGGGTGAACTCGCTCAACAGAGTGCATTTGCGGACTACCCCCGTGTTCGTAAAGAATGAGAGTGAGCTTGCGATGACGGGCGAGAGGAGTCGTAATGTGAGATACATCACGTTTGCTATGGTCAACAGGGTCCTCTGGATGGCGATGGGAATATCTTTTTCCGCGGTATCCACCATCCTGCTGATGCTCCCGCTTGCACGTGCCGAAGATGGGGCGTTGCCGATGCTCTGGATCGCCGGCGGAACCACTGCCATAGGCGGGTTCCTCCTGGGTCGGTTTCTGGCGGGCTATCTTGAGCGTGCCCTTGTATCCGCAGAGCCCGATTCTTCCTATCGGTGTATAGGCGTTGCCATGTGGCACGGCGCACTCGCCGGGATGCTGCTGGGAGCCTTCGTTATGGCTGCACTGTTTTCTCAGAGCATGATATTCGGCCTCATCTTTCCCGAGGTCGGCTTTGGCACCATGATCATCAACTCGCTGATCATAGGTGCCTCGTACGGTGTCATGTTGGGATTGATGACCGGTCTCATCACCGGGGCGGCCGCTGCCTACCAGACGTCCAGGGGAGAGGATCTGACGGCCGGACTGCCTGCCGAAAAGGAGAAGAAGGGAAGACGGAAGAAAGGCAGAAAGAAGTGAAATGGGTCGTTGTGACCTGACATTTGCTGCACGGGTGATGTTGGGTTTGGATATAATCCAGAAGCGGATAACATCCGCCAATTGCATGTGCAACGGCAAAACCTGTTACACTTAGAAGGAGGATTCCCGCCTGCTGCGGAAGGGAATTTGGAGCAACCGGTAAAGAGAAGCCCGGGATGTGGAGGTCGGAGATGCTGCAGCGCATAGACTGGTTGAAGGTACTGAAGGCGTTAGCTGCACTGGTTCTGCTGGTGGTCGTTCTCGCATTTGTCAGCCGGGTCAGGGGAGCGGTCACTCCTTTTGCGGTCGCCGTCGCCATAGCCTACGTCCTGCACCCGGTGGTCAGCTTCTTCGAGCGTCGCCGTCTTTCCCGCATTCAAGGAATTGCCGTCACCTACGTCCTGCTGGCGGTGGTGGTGGTGGCGTTTGGCCTGTTCATCATTCCCGTTCTTGTGGAAGAGGTCAACCGCCTTGTGGACAACCTCCCGCACTACGTCAGTCAGATTGCCGCCATCATTGTCGAGGCTGAGCAGTTTTATGCCGGGCCGACCATTCCTCCCGTACTCAGGGAGGGGATTGATCAGGCTCTGGACCAGTATCAGATGCACCTTGAGGAGAGTCTGGATGTAGATGCTTCAATAAGCGCACTGATGGCCGGGATAGGGGGGGTCTTCGGTGGCATCTTTCATTTCATTCTCGGGCCGGTGCTGGCAGTATACTTCCTGAAGGACGCACGTTACTTCCGGGACCGCTTTCAAAATATGATTCCCAGTGCTCACCGGGAGGGGGTAGTCAGCTTTGTACAGGATGCCAACCGGGTGGTTTCCGGTTTTGTGCACGGTCGCCTCATAGTGTCTGCGGTCGTCGGCATCATTGCCTCCACGGCTCTGGCCATCTTTGGCATTCGCTTCTATCTGATTCTCGGACTCTTCGCCGGGCTGACCAATCTCATTCCTTACTTCGGACCTTTTGTGGGTGCAGTCCCCGCACTCATAATCGCCGCACTGGATTCCTGGGCCATGGTGCTCCGCGTCTCCATTCTCTACGTCTTAATCCAGCAGCTCGATGGCTTCATTCTCACACCGAGAATTTTGTCCAATCGCACCGGGCTTCATCCCCTCGCGGTCGTCTTTGCAGTGCTGGCAGGCGGAGCACTGATGGGCTTCTGGGGACTGTTTCTCGGCGTTCCGGTGGCTGCGGTGATCAGGGTATGTCTCGACCACCTGCTCCGTTGGATTCTGGCGGAGGATGCGGCCTGATTGCCCTGTGCCTCAAACTACTCCCGGCAGGATCCACATCAGAAGAAAGGAGGTCAGGTTGAACCCCATATGCGCGGCTATGGGTGCCCAGATGCTGCCGGTCGATTCATAAAGAAGGGTCAGGAATATACCCAGGACGAATATAACCGGATACAGCACTACGGGGCCGTGCAGGAAAGTCCAGACTGCGGTGGAGACAAAGGCCGCTGCTGTCAGGTTGAATCGTCTTCCCAGGGAGCGGTAAAGGAGGCCACGGTAAAACAACTCCTCTGCGATCGGGACAAGGATGACTGCGCTGAAGACGATAATGACCTGCTCGACGATTCCCAGCGGTTCTTCAGCCAGAAGTAGGGGGTTATTGGTGACATCTTCCCAGAACCCGACCGCCACCTGTCCCATTACAACCAGAAGGGAGATGACCCGGAGAACGAGACCCCATGATGCAGCGTAGCGCAGGAGGGAGGTAAAGTCGATGTCCAGCGGGAAAATGCCGGCAGGTGAGTTCTCAGTAGGTGGGCGCACCAGCCACATCAAGGCTATGACGGCCAGGGGTTGGGCGGTGACCAGTAGCCACATAGGCATGTGTAACTGGTCTGAGGCGTACATCCCCCCGAGGATTAAGGCCGGGAAAATTTCACCGGCCAGAAAGACGCCAGACACTCGCCTGAGCGACCAGGCTGGTGGTGCTAACAGGATGAAGCCTGATACATTAAGCCCGCGGGATCCGAACAGCGTCCGGTTCAGCCAATCAATCCAAGGGCGCGATGCCGGCAATGGTCGATCCTCCTCCCCGAGCTCGAGCTGGAGGTTGAATACGGTGTGCTTGGCAGGTCCCGTTGCCCAGCTCGATCCGCTACGAAGTGCATCGCGCTCATTTTACCAGTACCGGGGGGAGATGGGAACCGGACGGCGTAATGGGATCTATCTCGGCATAGAATTGCAAAGAGCATTATCGTGGATAAGGCATATACTAACTGGAGGCGCCTTGCACCAATATATTATTTGCGATCTCGGTTATCCGTCTCCAAAATGTGTTTATTTTACGGGTTGAGGAGGAGATCCCGCTTATCTCATTGAATCAAGCTTCCAAGTCAATCTGCCCATGATCTCAAGCACCGGGTTGGGGCTTCATTGATCGACGGGGCCCCGGCAGCGCATGTACGCGGGATGGGCGGGAAAATCTCTGCAGTAGTTATCGCCGACTCTAGGCGCCCCGCCGGTGAAGCGTGATTGACTGGCCGGACTGCACATAAACGGGAAGGCAGGCCGCAATTGATGTTCTCAAGGACGCAGTATGAACGGGTCAGCAACGCGGGAAAACTAAAAGTCGTCGACCGCGGCAATCGCCGCACCATGTATCTGGGCAGCTTACCGCAGACGACAATTGACCTCGCGGACCCGGACCGAGTCGTGGCCCGGTACATTTCTTACCTGCATCTGGGGATGGTGTTCCGAGATAATTCCCGGGAGGTGCTGTTCTTGGGGCTGGGGGGGGGCGCGGGCGTCCGGTCTTTTCGCAGCAGCTACCCGGACGTCAATATCACGGCAGTCGATGTTGACCCGGAGGTCGTCGAGGCCGCCCGCCGCTATTTCTTCCTGGAAGAGGACGAGCAGCTGTCCCTGGTCGTCGATGACGGTCGATCACACCTTAATCTGAACCGTGAATGCTTCGATATGATCGTCCTTGATGTTTACAACCAGGACGGTTATCCCTCGCGTCTGTACACGAGGGAGAGTTTCCAGCAGATCAATGATGCCCTTCGCGACGGCACTGACACCGATGGAGATGCCGGGGTTCTGGTAATCAATGCCGTCGGTTGGTTGAAAGGTCCGCGCAGCCGCACCCTGCAGATCATAATCAAGACATTAAGGGCAGTATTCCCGTCGATATATGTTTTTGAGGTCAGGCAGTCGTTTCTCTTCAGCATGCTGGGTGGGGGCGGGAATAATTTCATCATTGTGGCGCAGCGTGAGGGTCGTCCGTTGAGTCGTCGGCGGATCCGTCACCGCGCTGAGCGCGTGCAGCGCCGATTCCCCCGACAGAACTACACACGACTCATCTCCAGCTACCGGGAGTATCCTTTCCTAGAAGACGAGGTTCCGGTGCTTACCGATAGGGCTGTATCCCGGGGGGAGGTGCGGCTGACGGTGTAGGCGAAGCCTTCGCTCCGGTCCATGGTACCGGGAACGAGAGGCACTCTTGATCACGGCAAATACCAGCGTATGCATGTGGCCCGCCGGCAGTATGATGCCGCGGTGTTATGAGCGACAGAGTACGGAGGTGAAGCAGCAGTTATGACAGCGAAGACCTTTCGGGGAGGGGTTCATCCACCGGAGTTTAAGGAACTGTCACACGGTCACAGGATTGAGACCCTCCCTGCTCCGGAGCGTGCAGTTATCCCGATGATCCAGCACATGGGGGCTCCCTGTGAGCCCACTGTGCAGGAGGGTGAGGAGGTCGATTTGGGGCAGGTTGTAGGTGATATCGACGCCTTTGTCAGCTCGCCAGTGCACGCGAGCGTTTCCGGAGTGGTAGAGTCGATCACCGAGTCCATCTTGCCCGACGGGCGAAAATCACCAGCAGTGGTGATTGCCGCGGATGGTTCGGACCGAATCGCCGACACAGTTGCGCCGGCCGGGGAACTGGACCGGTTGACTCCGGATGAGATCCGGCAGGCTGTCCGGTCGGCCGGGATTGTGGGAATGGGAGGAGCTGCTTTTCCCGCACACGTGAAGTACTCCCCTCCCCCGGATTCGGACGTCAGCATTGACACTGTGATCATCAACGGATGCGAATGCGAGCCTTTTCTAACCTGCGATCATCGGGTCATGCTGGAACGGGCCGGGGAGGTGATTTTCGGCCTGAGGGTGATAATGAGGGCCTGCGGAGCGGAACGCGGCATAATTGGCGTCGAGGACAACAAACCTGATGCCATCGAGGTGCTGCGGGAAGAGATAGGTGATGCACCGCTTGAAGTCGTGCCTCTTCAGACCAAGTATCCAGAGGGAGCCGAGAAGCAGATGATCCTGGCCATCACGGGACGGGAGGTACCGTCCGGTGGACTTCCGCTGCATGTAGGGGTGGTCGTTAACAATGTATCCACTTCAGTGGCCATCGCGCGGGCTATTCACACCGGAATGCCCTGCATCGAGCGCGTGGTGACGGTCAGCGGGGATGTTGTCAAAAATCCCAAGAATCTGGCGGTCCGCGT
>PWGR01000041.1 GCA_003554565.1 Clostridia bacterium | reverse complement strand
ATCGTGATGACCGGCGATGGCGATGCAGCGGCCATAGGTGGAAACCACCTGATCCATGCCGCCCGCCGGAACATTGACATCACCACCGTCTGCTTTAACAACAGCATTTACGGTATGACTGGGGGTCAGTATTCGCCGCTGTCTCCTCCCGAGAGCCTGGCCACAACCGCTCCTTACGGCAACATAGACCCCTCTTTTGACCTGTGCAACCTCGTGGAGGGCGCGGGAGGAAACTACGTGGCCCGCAGCACTGTGTATCACATCACGCAGCTTATCAATTACGTAGCCAAGGGACTGGAGAAGAACGGGTTTGCCTTCATTGAAGCCGTCTCCCAGTGCCCCGTTTACTATGGGCGGCGGAACAAGATGCCCGAGGTGATGGATCTTCTGGACTGGCAGAGAGACAACGCCGTGCCGATTCAGCAGGCCGAGAAGATGGAGCCCGAAGAATTGAAGGGGAAATTCGTGATCGGAGAGTTCGTCGACGGGGATACTCCCGAGTACACCCAGTCGTACGAGGATCTGATCACCGATCGGGCACAGAAGCGGGGTAGGTCATAATGCGCAAGGAGATTCGCCTGGCAGGTCGAGGTGGTCAGGGCCAGGTCCTGGCCGGCATCATCCTCGCAGAAGCTGCGGTAACCTACGACGGACTGAAAGCGACGCAGACCCAGTCATACGGGCCCGAATCGCGCGGAGGCGCGAGCAAAGCTGAGATCATAATTTCCGACGAGCCGATTGATTACCCCAAAGTTGCCGAGGCCGACCTTCTGCTGTGCATGAGTCAAGAGGGATACGACAAGTATGCGCACCAGGTGAGTGACGACGCTGTGATTCTGGTCGATGGGACCCTGGTCGAGGCGCGTGACGATGCCTACTCCCTGCCCATCACCGGTACGGCCGAAGAAAAACTGGGACGGGTGATTGTCGCCAACATAATTGCTCTGGGAGTAGTAGTCAAATTGACGAAAGCGGTCTCCGAGGATGCGGCGCGGCGCGCCATTCTGGATCGCGTCCCGCCCGGCACTGAGGAGCTGAATGAACGCGCGTTCGACGAGGGTTTGAAGATGGCAGGAGAAATTGCGTGTAGACGGTAGAGTTTTTCGACAACCTGTGTTATAAAGCTGGTGACAGACGCGGTAAAGTCACCCACTCACCCAAGGAGGGAAAAGAATGACGGAAGAACTGAATCCCTTAGCGATCGTCGCTGGCCAGATGAAGGAGGCCTGCGATGAGCTGGGTCTCGACCCCGCTGTTTACGAGATCCTGCGCAAGCCGCAGCAATTCTACGAGGTTTCCATACCGGTAACTATGGATGACGGCTCAGTGCAGAACTTCAGTGCCTACCGGGCGCAGCACAACAACGCTCTCGGCCCCTACAAGGGCGGACTCCGCTTTCACCCAGAAGTCTACGCCGACGAAGTGAAGGCCCTGTCCACCTGGATGACCGTCAAGTGTGCAGTTGTTAACATACCCTACGGTGGTGCAAAGGGCGGTGTCAAGGTTGACCCCCGCGAGCTGTCTGAAGCAGAGCTCGAGCGCGTCAGCCGTGGCTTCATCCAGAAGACCTACAACATGATTGGTCCCGAGATCGACATCCCCGCACCGGACGTATACACCAATGCACAGATCATGGCCTGGATGGCGGACGAGTACGGCAAGATCTCCGGCAAGCCCGGAGTGGGCGTCGTCACCGGTAAGCCGCTGAACTTTGGAGGCGGAAGGGGCCGGAACAAGGCCACTGCACAGGGAACTGTGCACTGTGTAGAGGAAGCGGGCAAGAAGCTCGGTATCGACATGCAGGGCGCAACGGCCGTCATTCAGGGCTACGGGAATGCGGGCAGCTTCTCCGCACTGCTGATGGAGGACCTGGGTGCAAAAGTCATAGCGGTCAGCGACTCGCGGGGTGGAATCCTCAACCGCGATGGACTCGATGCCCAGGCAGTTATCGATTTCAAGGCAGAAAACGGTTCCGTCCAGGGATTCGCGGGAGCCGAGGATATCACGAACGAAGAGCTGCTCGCATTGGAATGCGATGTCCTCATTCCTGCTGCACTCGAAAACGTCATCACCTCCGAGAATGCGGCTGACGTCAAGGCCAAGATCGTGGGCGAGGCCGCCAACGGCCCGACCACCCCTGCGGCCGACGAGACCATGTACGAAAACGGCGTCTTCGTCATTCCTGACTGCCTGGCCAATGCCGGCGGAGTGACCGTCTCCTACTTCGAGTGGGTGCAGAATAACTACGGGTACTACTGGGAAGATGATGTGGTCGCACAGCGCCTGCACAAAAAGATGGTCGATGCCTTCGAAGGCATTTACGGGTATCACGAGGAATTTGGCGTAAAGATGCGAGACGCCACTTATCTCGCTGCGATCAAGCGCATTGCCGAGGCCATGGAGGTCCGCGGCTGGCTGAGCAAATAAGGCGGGACTCAACAGAGACTATGTATGACGGGTCGGCCGGATCCGGCGAGAAACGGCCGACCCGTCGTTACGAGAGACGGTCATCATGTGCGGTCGGCCGCTGCTCTTTCGTGCTCACTGACGCGCAGTCGCCGGGCCCCAGTGAGCAAAAGTGATGGGTGCAGGAACCACTCGGCTGCGGTTATGACGCCGGCGCAGAGGATGGCTTCCCACACGCTGATATTCAGCACCTGCCAGATCAGCTGAGATCCCCACACCACCACCCAGACGGTAAAGAAATCCACGACGGAGGCAGCTGCATTTCCCCATGTCGGCAGCACGGCCAGGTCGCTCATGAGGTAGCTGGCCAGGGCGGCCACAGTGGCGATTACCAGTGATTCCGCCGTGGTGATGAATGTCAGCTGGTTCAGAACGCCCCAGATGACGACCACGAATATGACGTACTTGATCAGCAGCAGCTTGATCATCTGCATGAGTTCTCACACCTTTCGAATGCTGGAGTCTTCCGGTAGGAAGTCTGTGCCTCCCGGTTACCATTTATCCGTCTAATACCAGCAGGGAACTCCGGCCGATCCGAAGAACAATCTATTCAGGCACCCCCTGCAGTTGGGGCACAAGTGGACTATTGGAGGTCAGCTGAATGTCCGAGCAAAAGTCGTTTGCCTTTGATCGTTACCTGACATATGAGGAGCTTGCAGAGGAGCTGGAGGGGATTGCAGCCCGACATCCGGACCTGATAACCCTCCGGAGTGCGGGAGAGAGCTACGAGGGAAGAAAGATCCTGGCGGTCACCGTGACAGACAGGGAATCCGGACGACCCGGGGAAAAGCCGGCGATCTACTGCGACGGTAATATACACGCCGGGGAAGTGGCTCCCTCGATGATTCTTCTGTACGCTATAGATTACCTCACAAGTAGATTTGGCACAGATGAGGAAGTTGATCATCTTCTGAGCAGTCGAACCTTTTACTTCCTGCCCCGGGTGAACCCGGATGGGGCGGAGAAATATCTAACCACCCCTCACCTGCTGCGCAGTTCGGTGCGCTGCTATCCGGACAAAAAGGCAGCGGATCTTCCGGGTCTGTATCCCTGCGACATTGACGGAGATGGCCGCATACTGACCATGAGGGTGCGCGATGACCGCCGGGGGGAATGGCGCCCTTCCAGGTCTGACCCGCGGGTGATGCTGCCGCGCGGCCCGGCCGAGCGCGATGGTCCCTTCTATCGTCTTTACCGCGAGGGGGAACTGCGCGGGACGGCGGAGGAGCCTTTTGATGAGCAGCCAGGCCCCTGGGGACTGGACATTAACCGCAACTTTCCGTCAAACTGGCATCCCGAGATCGAGGGAGGAGGACCGTACCCGACGTCTGAACCCGAGGTAAGAGCCATAGTAAATTTCATCACTGAGCATCGCAATATTGCCGGTCTACAGGCCTTTCACACTTGTGGGGGTTTCTTCTACCGCAATCCCTATCAGTACCCGGAAGAGGAGATGGACGAACAAGACCTGCAGGCCACGCGGGAAATAGCGCGGGCGGGGGAAGAGGTCACCGGCTACACCGATGAGAAATCTGACAACTGCAGCACGCTTACCGAATGGGCATATGAGCACCGCGGCATTCTCGGCTACACCACCGAGGTCTGGGATCGCCTGGCCCGTGCGGGCGTGGACCGCACTCAGTACCGTCACTCCGTCGACCCGCGGGAGCGCGAGGAGATGGAGATCAAGCTCATGCAGTACAACGATCGCGAGCTGGGCGGCCGTGCATTTCACAACTGGAAGCAGTTCAGGCACCCACAGCTGGGAGAGGTGGAACTGGGCGGTTGGGATCCGAAGTTCGCCGTGCAGAATCCTCCACCCGAACTGCTGCGGCAAGAATGTTACAAAAATACCCGTTGGATACTGAAGCATGCGTCGGCTCTTCCGCAGGTGGAGGTGGAGGACGTGCTGGTAACGTGCGAAGGGGAGAACATATTCCGGATCAGCGCACGAGTGGGCAACTCGGGTTACCTGCCGACATGCGGCTCGAACAAGGCACGGAAAATGCAGGTGGTGAGGCCGGATTCGGTACAGCTGCAGCTGCCCGGCGAAGCAGAGATGTTGTTTGGCGAAGCTGAACAGGAAATTGGCTACCTGCAGGGCTACATCAGCGGACATGACCCGCGCGGCGTCGGAAGCGCCGATTCCTGCGCGCGGACGGTCTGGGTGATCAGGGCCCCAGAGGATGCGGTTGTGACTCTTCGCGTGCAATCGGAGCGCGGTGGCTCTGAGGCCCGCGAGATACCACTTTCAGGTGTAAACAGAAGGGACAGCTAGCTCAGTATGGCTCGGAGCTTCAAGCGGGAGCGAACGGCGCCGCGGGTGATTGGCCGCCGAACGGCATTATGCTAGAGTTAATTTATGGTGCAAATTGAGGGAGGCATGCTGCTGTAATCGAAGGGGTAGTGGACCTTCTCTGTGCACGAGAACACGGGATGATCTGACGAACTCAGCGGCATCCGTCGGATGCCGTCCGGCAAGTTGCAAAAGTGAGCAGCTTCCCGTAATGGTTGAAGTTACCAGTATGGACGTGCCTGAGCTGTATGCGGTGTGCGGTGCTGGAATACTCCAGCCCGATGCCCTTCACTGTAATGCACGCTCAGGCAAATGACTGTGGGGAGGTACCGTATGGATGAACTCCTGAGAGATCTGAATAGAAGAAGGCGAAGAGTGCTCGCAGGTGGGGGAGAGAAACGTGCGGCCAAGCAGCATGCCAAAGGCAAGTACACCGCGCGTGAGAGACTTCACCTGCTGCTGGATGAAGATTCCTTTACAGAAATAGGTGAGTTCGCCACACACCGTTCTCGTGACTTCGGTATGGCGGACCGTGAAGTTGCAGCTGACGGCGTGGTAACCGGCCATGGGAGGGTGAATGGACGTCCCGTGTATGTGTACTCACAGGATTTCACGTCCATGGGAGGATCGCTGGGCGAGGTGCACGCCCAGAAGATCTGTCGCATCATGGATCTTGCCCTGCAGAATGCCTGCCCGTTCATCGGCATCAATGATTCGGGTGGTGCCAGGATCCAGGAGGGAGTCGATGCTCTCAACGGCTACGGCGAGATCTTTCGTCGCAATACACAGGCGTCGGGAGTAATACCCCAGATTTCCGTCATAGCGGGACCGTGCGCCGGAGGTGCCACCTATTCACCCGCGCTTACCGACCTGGTGCTCATGGTCAGCGGGAGTGCTCAGATGTTCATCACCGGTCCGGCGGTGATCAATTCAGTTACCGGCGAAGAAGTGGATTCGCAGGAGCTGGGTGGGGCAGAGGCCCATGGCAGCAAAAGCGGCGTTGCCCACGTTACCTACCCGGACGAGGACCAGCTTTTCGCTGATCTGCGGTGGATGATGGGGTTGCTGCCATCCAACAATGAAGATAACCCACCATGCACAGATGGCACAGCACCGGCCGTGGACCCGCAGCATCTACGGGAAATCATTCCAGGCTCCCCATACAAGAGCTACGATATGCAGCTGATAATTGACGGTATTGTCGACGATGGTTCCTTCTTCGAGATCCATGCGGAATTTGCCACCAATGCGATCGTGGGACTGGCCAGAATAGACGGGAGGGTGGTTGGAGTCGTGGCCAACCAGCCGCGCTTCCTCGCCGGATGCCTGGATGTCGACTCTTCTGACAAGATTGCCCGTCACGTTCGCTTCTGCGACACCTTCAATATACCAGTCATAACACTGGTGGACACCCCCGGCTATCTTCCCGGTGTTGATCAGGAACACGGTGGTATCATACGTCACGGCGCGAAAGTCCTTTACGCCTACTCCGAGGCCACTGTGCCTAAAATGTCGGTAGTGCTCAGAAAAGCTTACGGTGGAGCGTATCTGGCTATGTGCAGCAGGTCGCTGGGCGCCGATGCGGCTGTGGCGTGGCCATCGGCAGAGATTGCGGTAATGGGTCCGGAAGGGGCCTGCAACATAGTCTTCCGGCGGGAAATTGCCGAGGCAGAAGATCCGGAGGCAATGCGGAATAAGAAGATAGATCAATACCGTAAGAAGTTTGCCAACCCTTATGTGGCTGCCTCCGGCGGATATATTGATTCTGTGATTGATCCGAGGGATACGCGCCGGGAGCTCGTGGATCGCCTCACCGCCCTCAGCGACAAGCGGGCCCGGTATGCAAGCGGGCGGCACCCGCATGGCAACATTCCGCTCTGAGGGGTAGTGAGAAAATATGTCTACATCTGAACCGTCGAAAGGTGCGAAGGAGAGGATGCGGGAGAGAATGCGCAGTTGGCGGGAGGGCCTCTCCGAGAGTGCGCGATATACCAGAGACACTCGGATCCGCCTGTATGTCCTGTCACTGCCGGCATACCGCGATTCGCGTCACCTCATGTTTTACGCGTCCTTCAAAAATGAGGCTGACACCTGGGGGCTCATGAGGGTGGCCGGAGCCTCTGGCAAGACCATATATCTGCCCCGAACTGATCGGAAGTGCCGTCGTATGGAACCGGTCAAGATCCAGTGGGACAATGGGTTCCCTGCCGGCCTGAGGCGCGGAGAGTACGGCATATGGGAACCCAAGGGCAGCGAGGAAGATCCCCAGCAGCTGGATCTGGTTTTTGTTCCCGGCCTGCTTTTCGATCACAGCGGATACCGCGTAGGATTCGGCGGTGGTTACTACGACCGCTTTCTCGCAAGACTGCCGGAACGTGTGACGGCTGTGGGCTTATGTTACTCGGAACAGATTACCGGCCGGGTTGCACGTGATGAACATGACCGGCCAGTTGGCTTTATTGTGACGGATCGCGGCGTGATATGTGCTGATGCAGTGCGGTCCACCTCTTCAGCCTGACGGGAGCAGTCCATGTTTGAGCATCAAAGAGTTCTGCGGCGGCTCAGGCGAGCCAGATCATTCGACCCTGCACATTATGTACGCCATATATATGTCGCAGCGGCCCTGGGGCGCATATGCGGGGATGTTCCCGATCCCTGGGGAGAACAGCACAGAACGCACATTTTTCAGTGCGGGCATGCCTTGCTGTCCGCGCAGGAAAATGCCAACGCGGGCTATACAGAAATTCACATGCTGAGCAGCGACACCGATTCCCTGCGAGCGGAGCAGGTGCTGGATATCGTCCCAGAGAAACTGCTCCCCGCCCTCATTTCTATCAACTCCGGGCAGACAGGAGTCCTTCAGCAGCTGCCGGGTAAATCCAGGATGAGAGATTTCGATGAGCTGCTGTACTGGCGCACCGGGGCCGAAGCATGCGAAGGAGCAGGAGGAGGGACAGATGGTCCGGGGGGCGCTGACATAGTTACGTTGCAGGCCGATGGGCGCAGGGCGCTTGCTGAATCCGGAGCTTACTCCGGGGATTTTCTCCGCCTCTTCTGCACAGCGCACTGTATCGATGCGGCCGCACTGCTCGACTCTGAAGGGCACTGGCTGACCCGGTGCCATGTCGTTCCATTGGACAGGGGAGTGGTTGAGATATGCGGCCTCGAGACGAGGCCCAGGTGGCAGGGTCGCGGTTGTGCCCGGCGCCTGCTGCGGGTCCTCGAAGGCGGGGAACGGTCCCTTGTTCTTCTGACGAAAGCCGGCAATATCCCGGCACAGCGTGCCGCCTCCGCTGCCGGTTTCATCCTCGCTGATCGACATCGCAAGGCATTGGTACACTGACGGCTGCCTCATTCCCGCATGGTCCTTTTACTGCATAACATGCTTGAAAACTGCAGTTGCACTGCAGCGAAGGGAGGCTGATCCATGAATGCCATCAGTCTTTGGGCTTTGCTCTCACGAGAAGAACTGTCGGCCATAACAATGCTATTGTTTGTGCTTCTTACCGTTGTCCTTCAGGACTCAGACCGAACGCGATCCCTGGGTGGACCACTTCTGTATATAATCCTGACTGTACTGCTTGGGGCGGAAAACGAGTCATATGATGATGGAGCAGCTGCAGATTGGCAGGGTCGGGACCGGCTCCTGCCACCACCCGAATGAGGGTACGACCTGTTCACAGCCGGCATCAAAGAGTGCCTGAAGAGCTGCGAGGCGTATCTCTTTGCAACGTCAGGGTCTTGATACCATCACTGGCCAGAAGCCGCAGAGGCAGATGGTCAGCTGCCCACCGGAAGGTTTTCTCGCTGTAGAACGTGATGTGTGTTGGGTCACGATGATACCACCAGTCGGAAAAGCTTTCTGGCCCGGGATGAAAGTGAGTCATCACGGCGAGAATACCATCCGGGACCAGCAGCTGGACAAGCTTCCGCATGCTGTTATATGGATTTTGCAGGTGCTCAAAAACTTCTGTCGAGGCTATCACATCGTAGTTGTATTCTGTGTATGTCTTATCGGGAAAGAAGTAAGGGTCGTAAAGACGAACGGTGAAGCCCTCCT
>PWGR01000287.1 GCA_003554565.1 Clostridia bacterium | reverse complement strand
CGGAGGGGCAACACCCGTTCCCATCCCGAACACGGCAGTTAAGTCCTCCAGCGCCGATGGTACTTGGGGGGAGACCCCCCGGAAGAGTAGGTCGCCGCCAGATTAACTGAAAGACCCCGCCAAAAACGGCGGGGTCTCTTTATATTACAGAAGTCAAGAGATGGCACATCTGATATACTGACCTAGAACCAGGAAACAATCCGGGCGCGGCGATTGTCGAATAGCCCTGTATCGAATGTGTGCAGGGCGATGCGGGAGGTTGATGCGTAAACATGCAGGAAATTGACTTTTCAGTCCTGGACAGGTCTCAGCTGCGATCAATCTTCCCCGGTCTTCACATGAACATGATTATTGATGCTGTAGAGGCGAGAAACTGCGATGGACGCCTGTGGACCCTCAATGCCGACGATCCGGAGATTTTTTCTCTGCTGTGGGACAAGCACAGGCTTTACCTGGCCGGACGCGGCCACCCGGCCCACCTACAGCCTGCGTTTGGCGAATTTGTGCGCGCACACCTTCGAGAAGTCGTTCCGAGCAATGAGCGTCATATAGCCATGTGCCCCCTCTCTGCGCAGACACAGTCCCTGCCGGCCGGAACCTTCGGTGCTGATCTCGTCGGTTCAGAGATGCGTCGTCTGTACAGATACCCATCTGACCGCAGTGCACCGGAGGTTGACACTCATTTGGACATCAGCTTCATGTCGATTGATGCCGGTTTTCTGAATCTGCCTTTGTCGGACACCGCGCCGGTGGAGCGCGAAATCCGGTTGATGTGGCCTTCCCGCGAGCGGTACCTGCAGAACGGCTGGGGTACCGCGGCGGTCGTAAGCGGTGAGGTGACCTGCTGGTGTACAGCCGAGTTTGTGAGCGAGAATTTCTGCGGGATTGGAATTGAAACACTGCCCAGAATGCGCGGAAGAGGTCTGGCCACGGCGACAGGTGCCAGGTTCATTGATCAGGCGCTCGCCCGCCAGTGCACGCCGCATTGGGAGTGCAGTGCGGAGAATGCACCGTCTGTGCGAGTGGCAGAGAAACTGGGCTTTCAGGTCGTTGAATACCCGTCAATTCTCATGGGCAGATTGGGTTGAACAACGCCTGAGTGCATTGAGTGGACAAGTCCCGGCCTGCACTGATGTTGGAATGACCTCCGGAGCCCCGGGGTTCTTTCCTGCCGGAACAGCTTCCCCGGGTGATGATGATCCAAACGCATCACTGTCAACGTGCCCGGTCATTACGGGCCAAACAACAGAGATGCCGCGGCATGAGATGTTCAGCAGACTCGGTTGGACAGGGGGGCGAGCTTGCTCGTCGACACTGCTGTTGGGAAAATATTCGATCATGCATTCGGGGTCTACTGGTCGACACTGATGGTCATCCGTCGCAGTGTACAGGGATCCTCTATTGACGCGATGCGGCAGGAACTTGCGCGTACGGCAAAGAAATCAGAGTCAGGTTTCTCTTTTCTCTTGCATATTTCCCTTGCATATGGTCGCTGGAATCAGCGATGATGTTTTGAGAGAAGTACATTGGGAGGACGCTGATGTTGTCGGAGCTGTCTGCGCGATGGTATGAAGCCGGTTCAAGAAAGTGGATTCTCGTGGCGGGTCTTCTCGCCGGGTTGACCATGGTTTTTCCCACTCCGCCCGGACTTACGGTCGCGGGACACAGGATGCTGGGGTTGCTGGTGTTTTTCGCCGTGTCTTTCATGACTGAAGCGCTGCCGGTTGGGGCCAGTTTCCCCCTGGTTCTCGGCTGGATCGCGTTTTTAGGAATAAGATCACCGGCAGAAGCCATTGCCAGTTTTGCGCACGACTCCGCGCTATTCATGATGGGGGCGCTCATGATTGCCCGCGTACTGGTGCGTCGGAACCTGCACCAGCGCGCCCTCACAGTCTTGCTCCGCCTGGTGCCGCCGCGCATTCCCTGGCTGGTTGCTGCCATAATGGCCTTTGGGGCCCTTACTTCAGCAATAATCTCCGACCATACCGTCGCTGCACTTCTGGTGCCGATCGGCGGCACGCTGGTGGTTTCGGCTGGTGGAATCCGCAGACGACCCCAGCTGGCCAAGCTCCTGATGCTGAGCATTGGGTATTCTTGTGCGATCGGTGGGATGAGTACGCCCTCCGGTGGTTCGCGAAATGTGATCATGATGGCCTATCTGGCGGACATCTCCGGGGTTCAGGTGGGATACGGGATGTGGTTGATCTTGGCCCTGCCCATCACACTCATACTGACACCCATCGTAGGGTTGATTCTCTATAATCTTTACAGGCCAGAGCAACATGACCTGCAGGAGATTGGCGATGAGGCCCTGCGGCGCATGGAGGTGCTCGGTCCCATAGACCGGCAGGACAAGGCCACAATCGGAATATTTGCCTTGATCATGCTGGCATGGATTACCATTGGTGACATTTATGGAATCGGGCTAATTGCCCTCACGGGTGCCCTGCTGTACATCATTGTGGGACTGGCCAATTGGGAGGAGGACTACCAACACATAAACTGGGGTATAGTGCTCCTTTACTTCGCGGCCATTTCTTTCGGACGGGCGCTGGAAACTTCGGGGGCGGCATTCTGGCTGGCCGACCGGGTGATGGGTACGGTACAGGCTTCGCTCGGTATGGAGTCGGGAATTCGCCTGGCCTTGTCAAGTTCTGCCTTTATGACTCTGTTCAGTCAAATCATGTCGGATGGTCCGGCTGTCGCGCTGCTGGGGCCGGTGATTCTGGAGTCGGCGAAGCTAACGGGTACATCTCCGATTCTCGTAGGAGTTGCCAGTACCCTCGCTTCCTCGTTTGCATATATGCTGATAATAGGTACTCCGTCCAATGCCATCGTCTATTCGAGCGGCTATCTTGAGGCCCGCGACTTCCTGCGCGCGGGATTCTGGGCCGCCATCGCCTCTCTGGCGGTGTTGATGCTTGTAGTTGTTGTATGGTGGCAATGGTTGGGGGTAGCCTGATGTGCTACTGCGCTGAGAGGGGTTGGTGTCGATGAAAATGCTGGTCTGCGTTTCTTCCAAGGAGCACGCAAATGATGTTGTCGCGTATGCTTCGCGACTGGCGAAGGCGTCTGCCTCGCAGGTGATCATCCTGCACGTGCGGCCGAAGCGGTGGAGTCACTCCCGGGGTTATGTTGAGAAGTCAGAGAGAGAGCATTTCTCCGAGTGTCTGAATGCCCTGCCCGAGCACCTGGAGCAGTTCGTCAAGCAGCCCTGCGAAATACTGGAGAGGGCAGGTGTACACGTCCGGGCCATTATGGTCGAAGGAGATGACCCCGCCAAAGAAATACTGCGTGTGGCCGATGACGAGAATGTGGACCTCATTGTGTGCGGAGCTACTGTTCACAGAATGGTGGAACAGATCTTTCAGCCGAGCATAACGGCGCGTCTTTTGCGTATGAGTCCGCGCCCGGTCCTGGTCGTTCCGCACCCGAAAAAGTAAGCAGTGTGTATGTTGTGATTTCAATGAATAGGGAAACGCCGTGGCGGGCTATTCTTGGCGCACGCATCCTCTCATACAGCAGACCCACCTCACCTCTTTTGTGTGCGCGGCCCGAAGTGCGGTAACATGCATACACAGGACATTTGTGGTGACACCCGCACGAAATCCCAGTAATCGACCGGGGCGGACCGGCAGTAGATGAAAAAACAGAGATTATTGATGGGGGAGGGGATCTTTTCTTGCGAAGAATTTCGCTTATTACCGCAGCAATGGCGTGCATTTTGGCTTTTATGGGTGGCCTGCTGACCGGGGGGGTTCTTGGAGAGCCAGCGCAGGATTCCGTACTGTGGGCTGCCCCCGAGGGGTTGGAAGAAGAGGAACTGGACGACGGTGGGCTGGTTTCGCTTCTTCTGCGTACAATTGAAATCATCTCACAGCGGTCGGTACACCCGGTCGACGAGAAAGAACTGTTGTGGGGTGCTATAGAGGGTGTGATCTCCTCTCTCGATGATCCATACGCGGAAATGCTGGAACGGGAAGATCTGGATGCTATGATGGAAGAATACCGGAACCAGGAATACAGCGGAATCGGAATACGGATTGCCGCTGCACCAGAGGGCGCCCGGGTGCTTCAGGTCTTTGCCGGCGGTCCGGCGGCGCAGGCCGGTGTGTGGGTGGGGGATGTTATTATAGAAGTCGATGGTGAGAGTATTGGCGAAAAAAGCCTGGATGAGATCGCCTCTCTCATTCGTGGCGAACCCGGCACTCCAGTGGAGATTCTCCTGCTCCGCGATGACGATAAGGTGGGCCCTCTGAGTGTAGAGCGCGAGGAAGTGGTTCGTCCGACTCTCACTCATGAGAGAATAGAGTTGGAGGGACGGGATCTGGGCTACATAGCCATCGGCAGGTTTGCCGAGAGCACTCCCGACGAGATGGAGCGTGCCCTTGAGAGACTGGAGGGCGTAGAGGGTTTGCTTGTAGACGTGCGCGGCAACCCTGGCGGGATCCTTTCCGCGGCCATTTCTGTGTGTGAATACCTTGTCCCCGAGGGACCGATACTCCTGACGGAGGGACGCGACGGTGAGGTCATCAGCGAGTTTGAAAGTGAGACCCCGGGCGTGGATGCTCCCGTCATGATGCTGATGGACGAGTTCACGGCCAGTGGGGCCGAGATACTGGCCGGGGCGGTCCGGGACAGGCTCGATTCCATGCTGGTGGGAGTGGACACGTTTGGCAAGGGGTCGGTACAGTCCGTCTTCAATCTGGATGAAGCGGGATTGCGGTTGACCACTGCTGAGTTTGTGCTGCCATCCGGGCACCGGATCGCCGAGCATGGGCTCACTCCGGACGTGCAGATTGTGCGTACTGCCGGCGTAAGTCCCGGGGCGGTACACGTTCCTGATGAGCCGCTCAACCCAGGTGACAGCGGCCATGCCGTGCTGCACTTGGCCGATCGACTGCGCGAACTGGGCTATCTTGATGAGGTTGTCGGAGCTCAATATGACTCCAATATCACCCGGGCGGTGGCAGGTTTTCAGCGGGACGAGGGCCTGGGTATTACGGGCAGGGCGGATGAGCACACGCTCCGCCGTCTGGGCGAGCGATCGGACAGCTGGATTGACCCGCTGATTGATTATCTACAGGAGGATGTCAGCGAGGAGATCCTCGAAAAAGAGTGGCTCCTGCAGGATCGGCAGCGGCTGCAAGCCCTGCGCGCACTGGTCGGCTGGATGCTCATGTACTGATTCTGTGTCGCGGGGCCACAATGTGGGCCCCGCATTACAGAATGATTACAATTTTGTCGCGAAGAGGACTGCGGGTCTGCAGGGTCGAATTGAAGTGATGCGGTTGGTACCGGCTGGTCGGTCGTGATGACCGGTTGATGTTATTGCACTTCACCAAACAGGGATGAAGTAAAGGTGGTTGCTGTGGTTCTGTCGAGGCATCGCAGGTCGATGTACTATGCACCGGTTATAATTCTGGTGACGTTTCTCGTCGTTTCCGGTTGCGCTTTGGATGAGCTGCCGGGTGGCGATGACCAGCCGGAGGAGCATGAGCGCCTGTCCGGATCCATTTCCGGCGAAGGGGAAAAGGAGCCAGATGTCTCCTCTCCGCGCGAGGTTGATCTGGCAGATCTCCCGGACTTGGCACTGGAGCCCGCCTGGGCGAGGACCTTCTCTAATCGCAATTCTTTATCGTATTCACTGGCGGCGCAAGGAGAGACGGCCGCGGTGGCCTACCGCCAGTCGGACGGCATCTATGTTGCGAGGGCTTTCGACAGCAATGGCGAGCAGCTCTGGGAGTATACCGCGCCGGAGAGGGATTTTGTCAGCGCCGATGCGCGGGTGCTGAGCCGTGAAGGTCGGGAGGTGGGCCTGGCACTCTATTCTGCTGCCGGGACGGGCGATCTCCGCATACTGGATGAGACCGGTACAGAACAGTTTTCCCATTCACTGGCGGGCATGACCGACTTCCACCGTTCTGCAGATAACGAGGTACTCGTCCTCCTGGACAGATACTCTGGAAAGCTCCTGCTGATAGATGCTGAGTCGGGAGCTGAACTGGGGTCACGGAAAGTGGGGGAGCGGGCGAAAGCAGACTTCGTGTCGGACACAAAGATGCTGCTTCTTCAGACAGAAGAGAAGATCAGCATTGCCGACCGATCTGCTGAGTCGCTCTGGAGCCACAAGTTGGATGTACAATTGCGGGGCGATGTGGAGGTTGCCGATGCGGGACACAAGATCGCCCTCACAACTGTAGATCCCGACAATGTACTCTACGTTTTCGACAGGTCAGCGGATCTTTTGTGGAAATACCTCCTCCTGGCCGGCGGCAGCAACGATCTTCTTCTCAGGGAGGATGATGCCCGGCTGTTGGTGTATAATGTTGGTGCCGAGGGCGGGGTTTTTCTCATGGACATGGAATCGGGGGAGGCAGAATGGATTTACTTACTGCGTCCGCCGGGCGAGGACTCATCGATCCGCATTGATTCCGCCGCTTTTGACTCTGAGGGTGCGCTCGCGTTGCACGTTGTTACATCAGAAATGAATGGCCCACAGGTGGAAGAGAAGCACCGCCTTGTGTTTATCTGCCCGGAGGGAGAGATCGAGGGCACGAAAGTTCTGGGAGTCAATGTCGGGGTGGACCTGGCGGAGGAGGGCGGGGCGCTTATTGTCGCCTCAGGTGATGCTGACCCCGAGACCGGGGCCCGTGTGCTGGACACACTGACATATTATGAACTCAACGTTTTTTCTTCTTCCTCATCAACCCTGAAGGCAGAATAGCCCTTCCGTCGCTGATTTCTGATTGGGGCTGAAAGAGATCTTGAGACGAGCCGCGCTGGTCGTCAACTACAGGAGAGTTTTACCCTGGGTAGCGATGATCCTCATCGTTGCGGGTCTGGTCCTGGCCTCCCATTTCTGGCAGCCTGATGCAGAACAGGGTCCGGTGGAGGCAGCCGAGTCGGTCGTTCCCCCGGACATTGAGGGTCACTGGTCCGGCAGCGAGGTCGCGCTGCTTACCCAGCTAGGAGTGGCCGAGATCGACACCGAGGGCCGGTTTCGGCCCGAAGATGCCATCACCCGTGCGGAGATGGTCAAGATGCTGGTCCGCGCCTTTGGGGTCGCCGAGTTCAGGCCCGTGGATGAGGGCCGCGAGGTACTGTATGCACCATCTGAGTTTACTGACGTCAGTGAGGAGCACTGGGTGATTAAGTACCTGAACCAGGCCCAGCATATTGATCTGATTGCAGGGTATGAGGATCAGACATTTCGTCCTGATGCCGGAATAACGCGCGCAGAGATGGCGGGCCTTTTTCATCGCATATTTGAAGAGCCTGAGCCTGACGGGGATGATGCGTACACCTTTTCTGATGCGGATGAGATTCCGGATTGGGCCAGACCTGCGGTCATGTGGAACGCTGAGACCGGACTGTTTCACGGTTTTCCTGACGACAGTTTTCGCTCAAACACCCGCACCACGAGGGCTCAGGCTGCGGTGTTGATCAAGCGGGCCCTCAAGCTGCGGGGTGCACTGTACAACCTGCAGGGGGAAGTGGCGGGCATTGATGAGCAAACGGGCGAGGTTGCGCTTGCCCTACCGGATGATCAGGTGGTGACGTTGAGCCTTGAGGGTGTTCGCCTGGTGCGTGGTGATTCTGAGATAGACCCGGATTTGCTCAGATCGGGCGAGTATCTGCATGTGGTTCTCAACGCAGCGGGCGAACCCATATCTGCATCCGCCCCCCATACGTCCTTCACGGCCATACTGGAGAGTCAGAGCCTCACACATCAGACGCTGGAGGTTCGCCCTCTTTATCCCGCGGACGGGGAAAGCGCGTCTGCCCTCGATTCATGGGCGAATGTCGCGTTTTTATCTGCGGCGGGTCAACCGGAGAGGGTTTCCAGGGATGATCCTGCGGCGGTGTACTGGGACGGGAGGACTCAATTCTACCGGCAAGGCATCAGTGCGCGTGCATACGAGCTCCGGCCCGGAGACCGGTTGAATATTGTGCTGTGGCCGGACGGTCCGGTGGTCAGGCATGTTGATGCGGTCAGCTACGATTGCTGGGGTACTGTTGAGCACGTTGGCTCGTTGGGGGCCAGTGACAGCGTTACCGTGAGATGGCGTGACGACGACGGGGATCTGGCAGCAGGTGAGGTGACGCCCAACACCCGCGTAGAGGCAGGCGGACGGTCGGTAGACGCTGCTGTGCTGACGGAAGACGCTTTTGTCGGAGTGGTCCACGCACGTGGGTCTACCCAAATCAGCTACATGGAAGTCTATGGTGCGGATGACGCGGCGGCGAAGCATGATTCGGGAGCCCTTGCGTGGGAGTATCGTCGGGGCATACTGCCCGAGGGCCAGGGGCGCCCGACCGGTTCAGATGCGTCTATTCCCGGCCCGGTTGATGCTGTGCTTGCTGCGGAGGAGATCGAGGGGGAGGGTTATGAACAGCCGGCAGCACCGTCCAACAGCGAGGTGATCGGCGCTGATGACCTGCAGGGTATTCTCGACGTCGATGGAAATGGTGTGGTGGTAGCGGTTGTTGACACCGGGGTGGATCCACTAACCCCGGGACTTTTTGCTCCCAGTGGAGGATCGGCAGATCTGGTGGATTGGCGCGACTTCACCGGGGATCCGAGCTCTGCAGACCGGGCATCGGGGGGTAGTGGGACCAGGCTCGCTGAGGGCGACGTCGTCACCCGGGAGGAAGTACGGATCGAGGGCGGGACTTTCTATTTCGATGGGGAGGAGTTTACCATTGAGGGACCTGAGCCGCCCGAGAGAACCATGCGTTGTGGATGGGTCAGAAGTGACTTCTTTGTGCCCGGTCGTGCGGATGGGGAGCGCGTTTTGGTAGCGGCTGCATCGATTGAGGACGGGGGCGGTTACGATT
>PWGR01000085.1 GCA_003554565.1 Clostridia bacterium | reverse complement strand
GTCCGGCACCCGGACCGATGGCGGCCAATCCAACCGCAAGCCCCGCACCGATGACTGCCCCGACTGCTACCAAAATTGGATCCATTGGTATGTCTCTCCCCTTTCAGGTTATGATCATTCCATTGCCTGGCCGACGAAGACCATGGTCAATGCGACAAAGATAAAGGTCTGAAGTATTCCCACAAATACGTCGAAATATAAGTGGAAAGGAACCGGCACGAGAACCGCCACGCCGTCGTAGATCATGGCCATGATTATGGTTCCCCCGATGATGTTTCCGAACAGACGAATTCCGAGGGAAAGCGGCCTGGCGAGCTCTCCCACGATGTTGATGGGCAGCAGAAACACCACCGGTTGAGCCAGAGTCTTGATATAGCCGCCCACCCCGTGAGACCTGGCACCGTAATAATGAATCATGAGGAACGTTATCAGCGCAAGGCCCATCGTGATATTCAGATCTGATGTGGGGGGGCGCAGACCAGTGAGACCGACCAGGTTTGTGAACAGAATGAACATGGTAAGTGATCCTATATAGCCCAGAAAACCCATCTTATCCGATCCCATGGTCATCTCAATAAGCTGCTGACAACCCTGCACAATCATCTCCGCCACTGTTTGAAGTCCCCGGGGCCGACTGCGCAGGCCACGGGTCGCAATAAATCCCACGACCATGAGCGCCGCCATGACCAGCCAGCCGTTGATAACCGTTTCGGTGATTGGCAAGGGTCCGATGCGAAATATCACTCTCGGTGCTTCCAAAAAACGTTCCATAGTAATCCTCCACAGACCAGTGTTCGTTCATTCAGCTCTTGGGTTCTTCGAACTCTTTAGACGCCTCAGCCAGGTTGCCGTACGAGTTCATTATACCTACACAAATCAGCACTGCATAGGTGCCCAGAAGACCCAGGGCCGCGGGTATGAGATGCAGATCATAGAAGATATAGGTAACGCCGAGAACTAATGCTATCATGCCCCAGCGCAGAACAAAAGCAAGAGCGCCGCGAAGCACACTCCCCCCCCGCTGGCCTTCCTCATATCCTGCACCAGATTGGACAATGGTCTGAATGGCATGAGCGTGGAGGCGGAAGTTCATCATCCCGAGCGCAGTACCCAGAGCGAAGGCAAAAGCCACACGCTCCGTGAAGAGGAAAAAGAGGAGTACAGAACCGACGATCAACAACACGTAATGCACCCGCGTCACCTTCTGCTTGAGTCGCTCAAAATCGTCCATAGCTCATCCCCGTCACCTACTCGTCATGTCTCCCCGTGATGTTCTCCCGCTCCATCACTTTCGCCATGAGGCGATACAGGCTGTAGAAGCCGGAGACAACTCCCACCAGGGTCCCGCCAATGGGGAACCACATGCGTGTCCCGGTGACCTGATCGAGCCAGAAACCGGCACGGTACCCAATGTAGATGGATACAGACATGATAATTCCCAGCTGGGCCACAAGTGAGAACCAAACCAGCATTTCACGTCTGATAGTCATCAGTCCCAATCTCGTGTTTATTCTATCTCACCCCACCTGCGGCGGCAAGCAGGCAAATCGATGTGCTAGGACCAGTCATCAGTTACCCACATCAACACCGTGAACATCCCCAGACACCAGATCCAGAAACAGGACTCGATTGCGCACTGCCGCACCAACGCCGGTGATGATTTTCACCACTTCCTGGCTCTGCAGCGCGGCCACTGTCGTAACAACAGTGCCGAGGTTTCCAAAGCTGATCTCAACCCCGTGGCGCCGATTTCCTTCCTCTCCATACAGGGCCCGCAATCCGACGTCACCGGGATAAATGGTCAGGATCTGCCCCATCATTCCGGCCACGGCGCCGTGCACCATGGGAACCCTCTGGCGGGCGCACGCCCTCTCCACCAGGAAGCGGTCCGGGATGCTGTCGAGACAATCAACGACAACATCCACACCATCCAGAAGGCACTCAGCATTACACTCCGAAAGCATCGTATCCCGGGCTCGCACCGAGACCGAGGAGTTTATCTGTGCTGCCCGCTCTTTCGATGAATCGACTTTCTTCTGCTTCAGGTTCTGCTCGGTGGAATGGATCTGCCGGTTCAGGTTTGATTCATCGTACTCATCCCCGTCAATTATTACCAGCTCACCCACTCCGGTGCGTGCGAGTATTTCGCATACCACACCTCCAAGTCCTCCCGCACCGACAACAGCGACGGTGGACTGCAGTAGGGTCAGCTGTCCATCAGTCCCTATGCTACCTATGCTGCGCTGGTACCGTAGGGGAATCACCTCTTCCTGCAGGGCACATATCTCCACCTCGCGCGGTTGTACTGCGCACCGGCGTGCAATATCCCTTACGGCATCCAGCGCGAGAACGGTCAATCCCTCGCCGCCGGGCCCCTCTCGCTCCTGCGCCTGTAGGCACACCTCCTGTCGCAGCTCAGCCACAAACACTCCTCCCTCCGAGGGTCATGGTCAGCAAACAGTGTTCTGCTCCGGTCGGGGGTCGCGCACAACTTCTCTCACTCTTTGGCTCATCTTCGCCCATTCACAGGTAACCCGGCTTTTGGCTCAGATCACCTGCATGCAGCTCCGCATTCCCCAGCTCAATGCAGACCGACGCGGTCGCACTCATCGCAAAGTGGACAGCCGGGACCGATAGATCCCCCTGTAAGACGCAAAATCACTTCCCCTTTTGGTGTAGATCACCGGGCCGGTAACTGGCGGTCCACATGACAAGTCATCCCCCCGCAATCGGAGGAAAGATGCTCACCCGGTCACCCGGCTGCAGAACCTGCCGCAGCGGCGCCTTGTGGTCGTTGACAAATACCACCTTGACCTCATCATGGGGTATACCAAGCTCAGAACAGATATCCCCGACAGTCTTTCCCCCATCAATTCTGATGTTCGCAAGTGCATCTTCGCCCGAAAGGTGCTTTCTGAGTGTGGCGAAGACCCTTACTCTTACATAATTCATTCCCATCACCCCTCACGCTGCAGGAAAATCACTGCGATCCCCGGGCAGGCTTACATGCGGCGCTGCGATCAGCTGCCGCGTCGAGGGCCTCTTAATCGACGTCACATAATGGCTACCGCCTTAGTCCTGCATAAGCCCAGACGCATGAACCTCAGGGAGAAACGATCAGTATTCCCCCGATCTCCCTGCTCCGCACCGTCCCCCCGATTCGAATGTGCCACGTGTATTCTCCTGGCGAAAGAGGGGGGTGCTCGTACCGAAAAACCAGGGTCCAGTACCTATCGCCGCGCTGGGTGAAGTCACGAAGGGCAAAATATCGCTCGGGGTTACTGATTCTTCTCTCATCAATGTAGAATTCCATTTCGAGACCGTCCAGCAGTTCTTCGAGATGATCTCTGTGTGAGCTTCCCCAACCAAAGCTCCAGACAACTGCCCGGCCCCGCTCAATCTGAATCGATGCCGAACTGGCCCAGTGCTCATCCCATACCCAGATGTGTTCCGGCCGCTGTGCAAAATCGTCCGGAGAGTGCAGCTGAATTACGTCCTGCCGGGGGGAGACGAAGAACAGCAGGATGATCAGCAAAATCAACACCAGTGCATTACTCAACAGGCGATCCCACAACATCGTCCCTCCCAGCGTTGGTACCGCAAGTACCAACTCAGTATTGCAGTGAAACGATCCTGCAGTAGTGAGACCTCTCGATAAAGCCCTTCTCCACTCCACCACGGAAGGAAGACGGAACGAGAGGCATGTTTACAGATGCCACCCTGAGTATACAATAGGTGACCGCGACTCGCATAACGACTAAATGCCGTATCTTGCCGTTTCAACCGGGTTTATCAGTGACAGCATGTCACAACAGACAGCAGCGGCAATACTGGTGTCCGATTTGAAAGGAGTAGTTGGACGCACCTCGAATTCTTATGTATGCTCATGTGGATGATGTACTTGAGGGAGTGCAAATGTCCGACCAGGAGCAACTACGAAAACAGAAAGAAAAGGAACACCCGGAGAATCTGGCCGAGTTCAGCGTGAAGATATTTCGAATCGTGCTTTACCTCATAATGTTCATTTTTCTGCTTGGCCTGGGGTATGCGGCATTTCTGTGGATACTGCACACTTTCAGCTGAGTCCAACAGGAAGTCTCGACGGCAATCTGATAACCAGCGCCCGGAACTGTCGAGCGGGCTGAAATTGGCCATTCTCCAGCACAAATCGGAATCGACGACAGCATTTTCCGATCAAAATCACCCTTCACTGAACCAAGTTGCGGGCAGTTTGCGTTGATCAGTCCTCGAGGTGTATATTGAGCAACAAACGGAGACTTTATGGTGTCCATGAGCGTGTCCCGGAAATCAGATAGTTCAGCGATAACGGGGCACGCAAGTTATGCGAGAGACCTATGCGGGAGATCCAGTACGTTACCGGAAACTGAGTACAAAGCCAACTCTCGAACATTTTCATAATAGGAGGTAGTTGCTCATGCGCAAGATCATGACCAAACGATCAGTCAAGTGGGGAATAGCCCTGTTCTGCGCAGTGGCGCTGACGGCAGGAGCTCTCGCGTGGGGGCTCGGCTCTCCCGGGCAGCCCGGCGGGACGATAGCCACCGTCGACGGTACATCTATCACCCACGAAGAGCTGGAGAACAACGTGGAGCAAATGAAGATGATGTATCAAATGCAGGGCCAGGAAATCACACCGGACATTGAAAACCAGCTGCGCCAGAGCGTCCTGAATGAGTTGATTTCCGAGATACTCATCCTCAATGAGGCCAAGCAGCAAGGCTTCGAGGTGTCCGATGAAGACATCGAGGAACAGTACCAGGCAATCGTCAGCCAGTACGATGATGAAGATCAGCTCACGGAAATCCTGCAGCAGGAAGGAATGACGAAACAGGACCTGGAGGAGGACATCTCGCGGCAGCTCACAGTACAGAAGTTCCTGGATGAGCACACGGAAAAGGCGCTGGAGGAAGAAGGAATAGAGGTCTCCGAGGAAGACAAGAAAACGCTCTATGAGCAGCTCGAAGAGCAGGGCCAGGATCTCCCGGACTTTGAGGAGATGAAGCCCTCCCTCCGGGAGAACCTGATACAGGAGGAACGGCAGGCGATTATCACCCAGATGGTAAACGAACTCAGAGAGGACGCTACCATAGAGATTCATCAGTGAACAAATCACGCACCGTAGGGCGACGTGGTCACGTGACGTGGTCACGTCGGGGAAAGCCCCGGTACCGCCCCCACCACGCGTGATCGGATACGGTCTTGAACTCACCTCCTTCCCCTTTGCTACGCTGTAGCTGAGTGAGGGGAAGGAGGTTGTCAATAAGGTGGAAATCGACGACAAGACCATCGCATCGAAAGTCAAAATCGAACTCCGTGTAAACGGCTTTAGAGGAGAAGATCTTGCAGTGCAAGCCGAGGGCGGCAGGGTTCAGCTCGAGGGAACCGTGGATTCGGAGGACCAGATCCAGAAGGCAGACCAAATTTGTGTGACTGTCGACGGCGTACTCGACGTTGACAACCATCTCACAGTTCAGTAATAATCCGCCTCTGTTTTCCAACACTCAGAAGAGGATTTGCGGCCGGAACCAGTGCGGTCCGCAGAAGGGCGGTTCGGCCATCCCAACCACTGCATTTCTTCTCTATCCGTTCGCGATCTCCATGCTGCTCATGCCGGGATCTTGTCCGATAATGCCCCGCCCAACAGAGAGAGCCTTATCCGGACATGAAACAGGTGGCTGCTACCCCGCAGCTGCATCGTGTAAATTGTCGTCCGGTGAATAATGTGCTATCCTAACCTAGAGTGAAAATGACCATGCATTCGTCTCGAAGCGCTTTCACGTGTGCAAGCCGAGGACGGGGGAGGCGTGAAACATTAACCTACCAGTCGCCGAAGAGCAGCCGGTCGATCTGATTGTCAATCAGGATCACGTGGCAACATTTATGTGCACCCCGGAAGACCTCAAGGAGCTGGCTGTCGGGCACCTCTGGGGGCGAGGGCTAATTTCATCCCTGCAGCAGGTGCATCTGCTGGGGGCCTGCGACGACATGAGGACCATTACTGTGCGTCTCGCGAACAGCCTTCCACAGAGTCTGTCTCTGGATCAACTGCTCTCCAGCGCCTGCGGCAGCGGTGGGTTTATCGAAGATGACAAGCTGCTCGAGCACAGGATATCCTCTGATCTCACCGTTTCACTCGACTTTCTCCGCCGCTGCTTCGCCGAGATGCACGGCAGGGCGCACAGGTACCGAGAGGCAGGCGGTATCCACTCTGCCGCATTGATCGATGACAGCGGCGTCCTCGACGTCAAGGAAGATGTGGGCAGACATAATGCAATTGACAAGGCACTGGGCGTTTGCCTCTTCCGCGGACTTGACCCCGGAGAATGCGGCCTGATTACCACGGGCCGCCTCTCTTCCGATATGGTGCTCAAGGCTCTCGGGGCCGGGGTTGGATTGCTCGCCACCCGCAGCATTCCGACCACTCTCGCTCTTGACATTGCCGAAAGCACGGGCCTCACACTCATCGGACGAGCCCACATGAAGGACCCGCACATATACTGCGGCGGCGGACGCATCTCAGCTGAGCGAGATGCACAGCAGACTGGCTCGCAGCAACGAAGATAACCGACCGCATTGCCTGGATATCGACCAATTTACCTTGACTGTATTTCTTGCCCACTACTGCGCACCTGTGGAATGAGAGGATTGAGGAATCCGGACACTGACAACCTCAGGATCCTCAATACGAGGATCCTCGATGCGGCATAGGTCAGAGATCCCGCATCCTCTACCAACCCTCTCCAGCTGGACCGGAAAACTTTCCCGCGGCTCAGTCACCTGTCATCTGCGTATTTGGATTAGAGACGTTGCCTGACCGAGCAGATTGTCCACTCCCCAGCGGACGACACTCTCGGCCACAGATGGGCCATAGCCAACTGTTTTTCTCCTTTCTTCCGTCCCGGGACTGAGAGCAGATCTTAACACATGAGTAAGGATTGCCAGTTTGTCCAGTTGCCGTGCTGATTCTTGCTGCATTTGCCCAGTACGCCTACATGACTACATCCTGTAGGAGACACCGAGCACCAGGGCAATTACGTGTTCCTGGATCCGTGGATAGATCCAGGAGGTAAAACGGGGCACCTTCCCTATCTGGATACAGGCCTCCTGCCGATCAGTTATCCAATACATAATGCCATACATTTCCTTGCACGAGACGCCCTAATGTCGTGCAATTGCAAAGGGAAAACAATCTGGGTGGCGAATACTGGTTATAAGCAGAATTAGATTCCGGTACGCCAGCTGCTCCAGCAATCAATGGTCACAGCGACCGTCAAACTGACACTGCCGCCCGTCAGGATGGCCGCACTGCATCACTGTCGGACACAGAGCGCATCAGGACCGGCCCTGTGCGGCCATATGGTCACAGTGAGGAAACAACTCGCTTCTCAGCTGGCATCGGTCCAAACTGCCGGACTTCACTGAGAAGGTGTGGAGCAACCGGCGCGGGGTGTAACGAACCACATTTCAGGAAGGGAACGATACGATGAAGAAACATGGACTGGTATTGGGTCTAGTCATTGTTCTGCTCGTCTGTTTGGCTGCTCCCGCAGAGGCTGCACTGGAGGATATTCGCGACAATCCGTACAGAGATGCCATTGAGAGAATGGTGGAACTCGGCGTCTTGGAGGGGCGTGGGGACGGCCGATTCTATCCCGAAGATCTTCTGACGCGCGCTGAGGCGGCCAAGGTGGGCGCATCCCTGCTGGGATACGATGCCGGCGATGCCGAGGAGGCCGCCCTGCGGCCAACTGCTTTCGATGATGTATATCCGGGCATGGAACCGGCATTGGAATGGGCGGTGGGATGGATTCACCTCATCGCAGATGAAGGCATCATCCTGGGAGATGGCCACGGCAACTACGACCCGGGGGACAACCTGGAGATGGCAGAGTGGGCGGCCATTCTCATCCGGATTCTCGGTCATGAAAAGGAAGACATGGCATGGCCGCACGACTACGACGCATTAGCGGAGCAACTCGGGCTGGTCGAGGACATAGAATACCTGAGTGATGCGACGGTCAACCGGGCGGAGATGGCCCAGTTCACCTCCCTTGCGGTACACGTGGTTCCGATGGCAGACGGATCTTTGCTGCTGGACGTGGTGGAGTGGCCCAGCTACTACGCCGAGGAGGAAGTAGACGACGACCATGACATTGCCCAACTACAGGTTGAAGTGGACATGTCACCCGAATACCTGCCCCCCGGCGGCGGGGAAACGGCATCAATAATCGTCACGGTTACCGATGAACGCGGTCATCCGGTTTCGGGTGCAGATGTGCAATTTCATGCCTATGCGCATGCAGGCGACCGCAGCAGCCAGTTTTCCAACTCGCAGGTCCAGACAGACGTCTCGGGACAGGCCACGACCCAATACACCTCTATCGGTGATGATGACCGCAAACTGGTGGATATGGATGTGGCGGTCACTCTTGAGCCCCTGACGGAGCACGCCGGAGCGCAAATTCTGGCAGCCGAAAGCGCCGCACAGGTCTCCGGAACAATCTACGATCCCTACACCGGCGAACCGGTTGAGGCACAGATGTTCTTCGAGTGGAGAGATGGCCAGCAGTTTCGCAAGATGGGCGGAGTCGACACAGATTCCCAGGGCCGTTATTCAGTGCTGCTGCCGGTCGGACAATACGTGCCGTGGGTGACATTCCCGGATGGCGAGCGCGATGTTTTCGTCGTGGACGTAACCGAGGCGGACACGAGTCACACTATCGATTACCGGAAGGGAATTCTCAAGGGCACGGTCACCGGACTGTCTCCGGACACGGAACTCATGGCCATTCCTCGCGATTTCCAGCCGGGGCCTGCGGATCACACCCTGATGTGTCGGACC
>PWGR01000106.1 GCA_003554565.1 Clostridia bacterium | reverse complement strand
CTGCATGAAGCTGCTCCCAGATCTCCATAAGTGAGGTCTCAGCTCCATCAATGTGGTTCGGATCAACAGCCTTGCGGAAAACGTCGGTTGGAGGCGGTCCGGTGTTGAATGACGCTCCGGTCGTTCTCGCATACAGGATCCTGCAGGGGGGGCGGCTGATATGTGAACGCCAGGGTGTACGCGCGGCGCGGGTTGCGGTTCGCGAGATTTTGCTGTATGATTAACAATACTAGGAAATAAATACTGCCCTCTTGGCGGGTCGCTTCACACGACAAGGGCAAACGCCCCGAAAGGGGCGGGCGCAAAACCACGGATCTAAGGTCTCATCGGGGACTAGGATGGCCGGGCTACCGAAGGGAGCCGTACCCGTTTTCTTCTGCTTTTGGTGTGTCGCCTGGAGCGCGTTTCTCGCCGGGGGCGAGAGGAGTGCTACAGGTGATGAGAGCTTCCCGCACGGTCCTGTACCTGATTGCTGTCCTGCTTATATCGCTCGGCTTCCCCGCGGAAGCTGCGTCCGCGGATGATGCATCCCTTGATCCTCCCCGCCCGAAGATGGCCGAGGAGCAGCAGGTGCTGCAGCTGATTGACGATGCGCGGAGGGAACACAAGCTGGCTGCGCTGACCTATTGCCCAGAGCTGAGCGAGGTGGCGGAACGTCACGCTCACGACATGATCGAGAGAGACTTTTTCTCGCACCGTTGTCCCGACGGGCACACCGCGGGACAGAGGTTGCGCGACGCCGAGCTGTCCTACCGCCGCATCGGCGAGAATCTCGCCGGGCACACCAGAGTACAGGGAGCACACGACATGTTGATGCAGAGTCCGGGTCACCGCGCCATGATCACCGGGGACTTCGACCGGGTTGGACTGGCCGTTGTGCGCGGCGGCCGCTACGGCATGATAATGATCCAGCTCTTCGCGGTTGACCAGGAGGATTGAAGCCGAGGAAGGAGTCGGAAGGCCGATCCCCGGGAGCGCCTGCACCCTCCCGGGTCGGCGCGCCCTGGCTTCGTGCTCCCTCACCACACTTGATGTCCGGATCAGACCTCAGTTCCATCAATTCGAATCAACAGCCTTTCGGAATACATCGAGACAGACAGAGCTGAGATTGAAGATGGATGTGTGCTGATAGGCGAGGGAGCTGCAGGCGCCCCTGTGTGCAGGGCGTCGACGAGGGGTCCTGCCTGCATTGTCAACTAGGTACAAGTAAAAACAATATAAAGAGAGCACTGTCCATCAACAGGTGATGTCCAATTGGATGTGATTGATGTGGGTTGCCAGCTGGGCCATGATCAACTTGGAGGTGAGGAAGGTGGCGGAAGATGAACCGCTGATCATCGCGCAGGCCCTGGCCAAAGCTCTGGATCTTTCAGTCGAGACGGTGTGGGAGTACCCCAGGGAGGAAAGGATTCCTTGCGTCGGAGCTGGGGAAGAGGCAGTATCGGTATCGACTGGAGGAGGTGCTTTCTCATCTGACCGGACCCGCCTGTGAGAACCCCGCCACATATCAGCCAGATGCAGGAAATGAGTTCATCTACGAAGATTACCTGCGGCTAGACATCGCTTCGAGGTTCTCAATGGGGTATTGATAAGAGAACCATCACCGAACGTTATGCACCATCGGGTCTCCGGTAGGCTGTATCAGGTACTGATGAATTACCTGAGGGAGAGGTTTTCTATGTTCTCCCTGATGTGACTCTGGGTGAAAGGACGGTGGTGTAGCCGGATCTGTTGTGCATTTCTTCCGAGCAGATACACATGATTCGACAAGAGCGCATCGATGTCCCTCCCGGACTCGTGGTGGAAATCGTCTCGCCCTCCTGTCCGCGCAGCAAGGATGGACTGCAGAAACAGCAGATCTACCGGGATGCCGGTGTGCGTCATTACTGGATTGTTGATCCGGAGCAGAAGACCCTGGAGTGCTTCTCCTTACGCGACGGCACGTACGCTGTTGTCGCGGGGGGAATGGACGATGACCAGTTGAATCCTCCAGATTTTCCCGAGTTGAACATAGACCCACAGGTCTTGTGGCGATAGCCAAAGCTTTGGACCGCTCTGGTCCTGCTCGGGAGACTGAGCAGGGAGCGGCAGTGCATTACCTTCTTCCGAATGACGAGTGTCCGCAGGTACGGCACGGGATGTTCCAGTATAAATTGGCCGACTTCACATTCTGGTTGGTGGAGTACTCTTCTGGATATGGCCCCCTCGACGCGCCGAGAACTGGCGTCTGGTCAGCCATCGGGTCTGGCACTGTCATTGCCCATATTTAGTGGAAACTTCTCAGACAATCTACCGTATCCTCATCCTGCCCCCGGCCTGCACCTGAGCCTTCCTGACCCTGCCCCCAAGAGACTGCGTTACCTCATGCACCTACCATTTGATGCATTCTGGACGACGGTAAAGGGGGTGGTCAGGGTCGGGCTTGATTTGATAGGGTGGCCTACCGAGGAGGGATATGCGACAGGATGAATCATATAGCCTCGTAGTAAAAACTACGCTTGACGGTTAACCTTCTGCTCATCGCAAATGCTGGTGCATACTCTAGGCTGCTGTCCGCACCTGCGGACATGAGCCAACATTCGATCACTTAAATGAGGAGGTTTCACCGTTGTCTAGATTCACCAGTCGCAAAATCGCCTTACTATTGGCGTCTGTTCTTGTTCTGGGCTTCGCAGCGTTCGGCTGCGGTCCGCCCGAGGAAGAGGTCGAGGAGCCCGAAGATCCCGATGTGGACGAGGTGGACGAGCCTGATGAAGACACAATCATCTATGCCGTGGGCGAGGCCGTGTGTGGCTGGCTTCCGGAGCAGACGACTGGATCTGGATTCAGCGCCCCGGCCAGGCTGTTCCTGGAGGGTCTCTACCGGTTGGACGTAGAGACTGCCGAGCCTGTTCCTTCGCTGGCGAAGGACATGCCCGAGTATTCTGACGATGGAACCGTACTGACTATTGAGATACACGAGGGTGCCAAGTGGCACCACGGATACGGGGAAGTCACGGCAGAGGATGTGGCATTCAGCTTCAACCGCCATGTGGATCCCGACGTTGATTCCGTGCACCAGGCCCAGTTCTGGGCCCTGGAGGAAGCCGTTGCCGTGGATGACTACACGGTGGAGTTTCATCTGAGCGAGCCATTCGGCGGGTTTATCTACAACCTGACCCTCATGCATCCAGGCTGGGGAGGCATCATCTCAAAGGAAGCCTTTGAGGACCTTGGCGTAGAGGGTCTGGAGGAGAAGCCGGTCGGTGCTGGCCCATATGTGTTCAACACCGATGAATACATTCCCCGGGAAGCGCTGGTGTTCGACGCGCACGAAGACTACTTCAAAGGTGCTCCTGACATCGATCGTGTGGAGATGCCGCAGATCGAGGACTCCTCGACTCTCGCGATGGCCATGGAGGCCAGGGAGATCGACATGACCCTGCTCCGGGACGTTCCCATCTGGGAGGAATACACGGGGCGCGTCTATCCCATCGACGGACACACGTACGATGAGATTCACATTACCAAGATGGATATCACAACCATCAATGAGCCGTGGGATGATCCCCGTGCCCGCTGGGCAATCGCGCACACCATAGACCGGGAAGCAATCCGTCAGATTGTCTATGAGGGCTACGGACTGATTCCAGACGCCAATATTCTCCATCCCGATATGATGCACGTGGAGGATATAGGTGTTGACATTGAACACGATGTAGATCGAGCACACGAGCTCTTTGCAGAGGTTGGGGTGGAGGCAGGCGACGTCGAGGCCACCGGCTGCACCTATGGATCTGCGGAGTACCGCAACTTTGCCGAAGTCATGAACACCAGCTTTGCTGAAGCCGGGCTGGGCGACGTCGAAATCGAGCCGCTCGAACGCGGTGCCTTCCATGATCAGCGAGGCAGTGTCGAGAACGACTTTGTGGTCATTGCGCACCCCCGCTGGCCGGATCCCGATCCGTTCCTCTCGCTGGTGCACGGGGATGCCATTCCGCCGGACGGTATTAACTTCTGCTGGTGGGACGAGGCTGATGACCTGATAGACAAGTCCCGTGTCACAGACGGAGACGAGCGAACCGAGATCGTCACCGAGATTCAGCATCTGCTCTCCGAGGAGATGCCCCAGGTACCGCTGTACCACCGGCAGGGCTTTGTGATGGTGACAGACCGAGTAGGTGGTGTAAAAATGGGACCGGGCTGGCACTTCGATCCGTACCAGCTGTACATCGAAGAATGACAACGAGATAGCCGACAGCTGGTGCGAGGCATTGAGGTGTGCATTTGCAACGGATGACAGACCGTAAGCGGTGATGGACTGAGCGAGGGCCAGGGACGTTCTCGCCGGCCCTCGCTTATCCGGAACCCACACAACCATGCTATTCGGGAGGCCCGCACATGAAAACTTATGCTGTCAAGAGACTGCTGCAGGGCTTTATAACTGTCATCGGTGCCATGACAGTGGTGTTCCTCATGGTACGGCTGGTTCCCGGGGATCCCGTCGCCACCCTGCTGGGTGACTACTACACGGAAGAGGCGGCACAGGTTCTGCGCAGTGAGTTTGGTCTGCATCAACCCATTTACGTTCAGTATTTCAACTACCTGACTGATGCCTTTCAGGGCGACTTCGGTTATTCGTTTGTGACTGGACGGCCCGTGTACAATACCCTGGTGGAGGCCTTTCCTTTCACCATGGAACTGGCCATAGCCTCGCTCGTTTTTGCCCTGACAATCGGTGTTCCCGTGGGGGTCATGGCCGCCCTGAATCGGAACAGCTGGATTGACATGCTTTCCATGGCCTTTGCCATCGCGTTCATTTCCATACCCGGTTTCTATCTGGGTGTGCTGCTGCTGCAGTACTTCTCGCTGGGACTGGGCTGGTTTCCCGTCACGGGAGTGGGCGGACCGGAGCTTGCTGACAGACTGCGCCACCTGGTGCTGCCGGCCATAGCACTCGGAGCTCCAACAGCGGCCATCAGTGCCAGGATGACGCGGTCTTCTGTGGTTGAGGTGATGGGGGAAGATTACATTCGCACGGCCCGTTCCAAGGGCATACATGAACGGATTGTCGTGTTCAAGCACGCGCTGCGCAATGCCATGATTCCGGTGGTTGCAATCATTGGTCTTAGTGTTGCGGTGCGGTTTGGCGGCAGTGTCGTCATCGAGACAGTGTTCGCCCGCAGGGGTGTCGGCTACCTGCTAATCCAGTCAATATACGACAGGGATTTTGTGCAGGTCCAGTTCGGGATTCTTTTTTACGCCTGCGTTCTGGTTCTGGTGAACATCATCTGCGACCTATCCTATGCGGGGTTGGACCCACGCATTCGCTACAACTGATGATGCTCTCCGCTTTTGACCGACGAGGGGAGGACGGAGGTAGAAATGTCGAAAGAAATCAAGAAGATATTCCGACAACACACCGCAGGAGCGGTGGCCTTCTGCGTGGTGCTGGCGATCGTTGTGGTGGCACTGCTTGCACCATACGTGGCTCCGCGAGACCCGTATGAGTATGACGTGCAGAGACGCTTTGAACCCCCCAGTGAGGATTACCTGGCCGGAACCGACAATATGGGGCGGTGCGTCCTGTCCAGGGTGATCTGGGGAGCCCGGATCTCGCTGCAGGTCGGGTTGGTTGCTGTGCTGATTGGGGCTTTCCTCGGGTTGATCATGGGGTTAGTGGCCGGGTACAGCGGCAGCACGACAGAGGCTGTAATCATGCGCATAGTGGATGTCGGCCTCAGTTTCCCGTTCATACTATTAGCTATACTGATAACCGCATTTTTCGGTGGTGGCCTGAGCAATGTGATGATTGCAGTGGGGATTGCCCGTGCTCCCAGGATGGCACGGATTGCCCACGCCGCCACCCGGCAGGTTCGAGAGACCGAATATATTGAAGCGAGCCGGGCCATGGGAGCCAACCGCATAAGGATCATGAGTCGGCATATACTGCCCAATATCATGGCCCCGGTAATTGTACGCGCCACGCTGGATATTGCCATCGCCATTTTGGCCGAGTCCAGCCTGAGTTTTCTCGGTATGGGCATCACTCCTCCGACACCCACCTGGGGCGGCATCATTGCAGTGGGCCGGGAGCATCTGCGGCGTGCATCCTGGATAGCATCTGCACCCGGCATTGCGATCTTCATCACGGTGCTCAGCATGAATATTCTGGGTGATGGCGTACGTGACTATCTTGACCCGAAAGTCGGAACGTAATATGTGTGAGTCAGTGTAGGGGCATCCCCGAAGGAACGTCGACTGGAACCCGCACCATGTGAGGGAGTTGGCCTGCAGTGTTTGACTTCCTCACATGATTCCCCCTGCCGTGATGTGACGCCTCTTCGTAAGCAGATTAAGCAATCTCGGCTTTTCGGGTGCAAGGGGCTCAGTCTGCTCCTGCATGATTCGTCAGGAACCATGAGGCAGATATCACACCGAAGTAACAGTTCACGGTGCCAGTTATAAGGATGCCAGCAAAGTCGCCAAGGACGAACTCAGCACGTCAATGGCGGTCTCGTATTCCTCCCACTGCACACGCTCGTCATTGGTGTGGCTGAGTTCTGGATTGCCGGGGCCGTAGGCCAGGGCCGGGATCCTCCAGTGAGGAGCTACCACGTTCATGTCTGAGGTCCCCGTCTTCAGGCTGAATCCGGGAGTTCGCCCATGGTCGCGGATAGCCCGGAGAAAAGCCCTCACCACCTGGGTGTTTCGATCAGATATGTATGCATCCGCGGCAGAGGTGATGTGCAGATTCCCCGGCAAGCGATCAAAGAGATGCTGCTGCATCTTTTGTGCCGGGACGGCCGGAGGGATGCGCACCTCAAAATCAATCTCCGCTTTTTCGGTGCTCCCGTTGTATTCGGAGGCGAGACGCCGCAGGCCCGGATCCAGGCGGTAGAAGGGAGAACGCGGCTTTCCATCTTTACGGGTATTGTGTTCGGCGGCGAATCTTACCACCTCGTTCCAATTGGCATGGATTTGATCGCAGGCGCCCGGATGCTCAGATGCGGTGTGGGCGCAGCGGCTTTCCACCCTGTATGTCCCGTGTATGCACCCCCGGTATCCCAGGGTGATGCGGTCCGGGCGGCTGGGTTCGGCGATAATCAGGTGTGAGGGAACGCTTTCTATGGTCCGGAGTAAATAATTGGCTCCGGACGATGAACCCTCTTCGTCGGCAGCACCGATCAAGAGGATCTTCCCGTTCGAGGGTGGATGGTGTACTCCGGCCAGACGCAGGAGGGCCGAGGCCGCTGCGGCCAGTGGGCCTTTGGCGTCCACCGCACCCCGGCCGGCCAGGCAGGTCTCGGTTTCGGACACCGGAAGCTCGCCCGGAACTGTGTCAATGTGTCCCAGTATGCAGATGGTTTCCTCGCCATCACCCCACGATGCCACAGCGTTGTGCGCTTCATCCACGTACGTTCTTATCCCCGGCACATCCAGCCAGTGCAGCAGGTAGTCGGCGGCCTCTGCTTCCCGTCCGGAAGGGGAGTATCGCTGTATCAGACCACAGAGCAGCTGTCTTTCTTCCTCGGATCTCATCATTTCATGCCTCCCCGAGGATGTCCTTGAGTGTCTGTACCACCTGAGCCAATTCGGCTTCTGTGATAGTCAGAGGGGGTAGAAACCGCAGGACTGTGCGTCCGGCCGGAAGGGCAAGTATCCCGCCTTCCTGCAGTTTTTTGAGATACGGGGTCACCCGGCCCCGCATGTCCACTCCGACCATCAGGCCACGTCCGCGAATGTCCCGGATCTGGGGGTGTTCAATTTCACGCAGTTGATTGATGAACCAGTCACCCATCTCTCGGGCGCGGGCGGGGAGGTCTCTACTTCGCATGTATCCCAACGCCGCCGAGGCGGCAGCGCAGGCCAGAGGATTTCCGCCAAAGGTGCTGCCGTGCAGGCCGGAGGGGAGGTTTTCGATCCTGCGGCCCCCGGCTACCGCACCCATGGGCAGGCCCCCGGCCATGGCCTTTGCCGTGCACATAAGATCCGGGACGACTCCGGCATGATCTGAGAAAAACCATTTTCCTGTCCTGCCGAATCCGGTCTGAATCTCATCTGCTATGAACAGGGCCCCGTTTCTTTCGCACAGGCCGTGTACGGCCCGCAGGTATTCTTCGGAGGCGACGTGGATGCCGCCCTCGCCCTGGATTCCTTCCAGTATGACCGCGGCCGTATCTTCATCGAGGACATCTTCAAGGGCTTCAGTATCTCCGTGGGGTACGAACAGCACCTCGGGAAAGGGAGGAGCGAACTCCCTGCGGTAGGTGCAGCTCCAGGTGGTGGTCAGGGCGCCCATGGTCCTTCCGTGAAACCCCCGCATGGTTGAGATAATCCGGGTGCGTCCGGTTGTGGCCACGGCGATCTTCAGGGCCGCCTCCACCGCCTCGGTCCCCGAGTTGCACAGGTAAAAGCGATCCAGCCCCTCCGGGGTAACCTGTGCCAGATCATCCAGGTATTGGGTGCGGGTGTCGTTTGCGAAGCTTTCCGGGCAGGTGATGATCCGGTTTGCCTGCTCTGCCAGGGCTTCCTTTACGTAGCGGTTGTTGTGTCCGATGGAGGCAACGCCGTGTCCGGCGATGCAGTCTACATATTCGTTGCCCTGAGAATCATACACCCGGGCGCCCTCGCCCCGCACCAGACACAGCCCGCGCTTTTTATAGAATCCGAGTTCGCGTCTTTCTTCTCTTTTTGCCCAGTCAGTCATTTCATTCAGTCCTTCCCGGTATCGGCAAAAAATGTGGTTCCGCATCCGTTCATGGCCGCGTATACGGGTGATCGGACTCTGGCGTCGGAGAACACCACCCGGGACACATTCCGGGCCAGGGCCTCTCTCGCCGCCAGAACCTTTATGCGCATGCGGCCCTGTGCCCAGGACATGCACCGGTCAAGGTCCTCCGGGCCTATTTCGCGCACCAGGGAGGATTCATCACCGGGATCGCGCAAAAGCCCCGGTCGATCGGTGAGGAT
>PWGR01000024.1 GCA_003554565.1 Clostridia bacterium | reverse complement strand
GCCGTGAGGCAACCCTTCCCAATAGCCCTGGTACCTCGTATGCTGGCGATATAAGTCGCGCAGCCCACCCAGACAGTTCTCAGAGCAGATTGCGCAGAAGCCGCTGCAGGCCTTCAGATATAGACTCGATCCGAATCCGAGCATCTTCAGCCCGCTCGTGTAACCTATTCACTTCCGGGCCGATCTGCCGGTTCGGGCAGAGCATACCTGCGTCAGAACCAGTAATTCCACGAGGATTCACTCTGTCGCTGGGTGCATGGTCTACGATGACACAGTTTCTTCTTGCATCCGTCAATTCCTCCAGGGGCAGCCATTTCACTTCCAAACCACATCATCTGATTCCACTTATAGCACCCGGGGGTGACAGCTGTATGTCACAGGCATGTGGCACAAATCCCGGAAGGACCAACGGACTACTCCGGGGGTCCGCATCCGTAGAAGCGCTGCCAGAACTGCTCGCGCCAGCTGAGAAACCTTCCTTCACGAATGGCCCCGCGCAGTTCCCCCATCATCTCAATCAGAAAATGCAGGTTGTGATATGTGGCCAGATAATAGGCCAGAAGCTCATCGGCCTTGATCAGGTGGCGAAGGTAGGCACGCGAGAAATTGCGGCAGACATAGCACGTACATCTTTCATCCAGAGGACGGAAGTCCTCTGCGTAAGCAGCATTGCGGACGGGAATCGATCCTTCTGCGGTGAGTATCGTTCCGTGGCGGGCGATGCGGGTGGGATACACACTGTCCAGCATATCTATTCCCCACCGCACTGCCTCAATAATGGCATCCGGGCTCCCAACCCCCATGAGATAGCGTGGCCTTTCCACCGGCATGTGCGGAACCGTCGCCCGCAGTACCCGGTACATGTCCTCCTTTGGCTCACCCACACTGAGCCCCCCCAGGGCATACCCCGAAAAATCGAGCGAGGTGATGTCCTTCAGGTGACGCAAACGTAGTTGTACATCGGTGCCCCCCTGGACAATGCCGAAGAGTGCCTGATGTGAGCTGATTTCTGCCTCGCGGCACCGTTCGGCCCATGCGGTGGTGCGGTCGAGCGCCCGCAGCAGCTCATCCCGCTCCGCCGGCAGGGCAGGGCACTGGTCCAGGCACATCACGAAGTCCGCACCAAGGTTTCTCTGGATCTGCATGACTCGCTCGGGAGTAAAGCGATGCTCCGATCCGTCGATGTGCGAGCGAAAGGTTATCCCCTCGTCGTCCACCCTGCGCAGGGAGGAAAGACTGAACACCTGAAATCCCCCGCTGTCGGTCAGAATTGGACCGGACCAGTCCATGAACCGGTGCAGGCCCCCGGCAGATGCAATAAGCTCATCTCCCGGACGGAGATACAGGTGATAGGTATTACTCAGCACAATTCGGGCACCGATCTGCCCGAGCGCGGCAGGCGGCATCGCCTTCACGGAAGCATTGGTACCTACCGGCATGAAGACCGGCGTCTCCGTCGCGCCGTGATGGCTAAGAACCCGGCCCGTCCGGGCCTCTGTCTCGCTGCAGCAGTGCTGCACATCAAAGAGCACGGTTGCGGCCCCTCCAATCATATGATGAACATAGCATCACCGAACGAGTAGAATCGATATCTCCGCCGCCTGGCCTCGCGATATGCAGCCATAATGCGATCACGTCCAGCAAAAGCGGACACCAGCATGAGCAGGGTGCTCCTCGGCAGGTGGAAATTGGTGATCATGGCATCCACGGCCCGGAACTGAAACCCGGGATAGATGAAAAGATCCGTCTGCCCGCTGTAAGGGCGCAGCTGGCCACCTCTCGCCGCGGTCTCCAGTGCCCGAACGACAGTTGTCCCCACCGCGACAGCGCGTCCTCCGGCAGCACGGGCATTCCTTACCGTCTCCACAGCGCGTTCAGGGACCTGCAGGAACTCCCTGTGCATCTCGTGTTCTCTGATGTCCGCCGACCGCACGGGACGGAAGGTATCCAGACCAATATGCAGTGTAAGATACTCGACTGCAACTCCACACCTTCTGACCGTCTCCAGCAGCTGTTCATCGAAGTGCAGCCCGGCAGTGGGCGCCGCCACCGAGCCGGGATCCTCCGCATAGACAGTCTGGTAGCGATCCGGGTTTTGTGGCGTCTCTCCTATGTAGGGAGGCAATGGGATGCTCCCGTGTCCAGAAAGAGATTCCGGTCCTTCAACTCCCCTGACCCGCACCTCATACTTTCCATCGCCCAGCTCGCGAGCAACTTCAACCCAGAGTGCGTTCGGAGGGGGCTCCGCTACCCGTTCCCGCGGTGGCAGTTCCCGCAGATCGCACAAACGCTCAAGCGGCGGTATCACAATGCGCACACCGGGGCGGAGCCTGCGCGCTGGCCGCAGCAGCGCCTTCCACCGCTCATCATCGCCCGGCTCCAGCAGCAGTACTTCGGCGGAGCCGCCGGTGGGGTGTTTGAAACCGCGCAGACGGGCTGCAATCACGCGAGTCCGGTTCAGGATCAGGCAATCACGCGGCGAAAGATATCCGCAGATATCGCGGAATCTCCGGTGATGCATCCCGCGCGGATCCGCCGCACGGCGCTTTCTGTCCAACACCAACAATCCCGACGCGGGACGATCCTCTGTGGGGGTCTGTGCTATGTCACAGGCCGGAAGGTAGTAGTCATATCGATCGGGCGAGTAGCTTTCTCCGGGTCGACCGCAGGGCAAGAAACCTCCACCTTTCAGCATCAATCATCTACGCAAAAGAAAATTCACAATCAGCGTCAATACAACGCTGAGCAATAGGCAGGTCGCCAGGGGAAAATGCAACGTGAAATTCTCCCGCCGCACCACTATGTCTCCCGGAAGGCCACCGGGGATCCCGAATCGGCCCAGCAGGGTCAAAATTCCCCCCATGATGAACAGGAGAAATCCCATCCACATAACCAGACGCCCAAGCGGTGCGGGTTCCATTAGGTTCACTCCTCGCACTCGAGATCTCCCTCTTCTTCACCCCGACCAAAGAGCTCAATCTGCCGCTCCTTCCGCGGTGGCGGGATATCCAGGTGCCGGTACGTGGCCCGGGTCGCCACCCGGCCACGCGGCGTCCTCTGCAAAAGGCCCTTCTGCAGCAGATAAGGCTCGTAGACATCCTCCACCGTCTGCGTCTCCTCGCTGATGGCGGCGGCGAGCGTGTCGAGTCCGACGGGCCCCCCATCATACTTCTCAATGATGGCCCGGAGGAGACGGTGATCATTTCTATCCAGCCCCAGGGGGTCGACCTCCAGGAGTGCTAGGGCCTCCTCGGAGACCTCGGGGGTGATGACTCCGTCGGCGCGAACCTGAGCATAGTCGCGCAGGCGCCGGAGCAGGCGGTTGGCCACCCTGGGAGTGCCCCGCGATCGGCGCGCCAGCTCCTCGGCAGCTTCATCGTCGATGCTGACTTCCAGTATGTCAGCCGTCCGGTGAATGATGCGTGAAAGCTCGGCGGGCTCGTAGTACTCCAAACGCAGGACCACTCCGAATCGATCTCTGAGCGGCGAAGTAAGGAGCCCGATTCGGGTAGTCGCACCAACGAGGGTAAACGGCGGCAGATCCAGGCGCAGAGAACGGGCCGAGGGTCCCTTACCGATCACAATATCCAGGGCAAAGTCCTCCATGGCCGGGTACAGAATCTCCTCCACCGTGCGGTTGAGCCGGTGGATTTCGTCGATGAACATGACATCAGAGGGCGAGAGATTGGTCAGTATCGCCGCCAGATCACCCGGCCGATCTATGGCCGGGCCGGACGTCACCCGTATCCCCACCCCCAGCTCGTTGGCAATTATGTGGGCGAGCGTTGTCTTGCCCAGACCCGGCGGCCCGTACAGCAGTACGTGATCCAGGGACTCGCCGCGCTCGAGAGCAGCCTTGATGTAGATGTCCAACCGTTCCTTGACCTGCTGCTGTCCCACAAATGCATCCAGGGTCCCCGGACGGAGTCCCGCCTCGGGTCCCTCGTCGCCGCGTGGCTGGGGAGAGAAAATGTCGCCGCGGGATCGGTTCATGACACGCCTCCCTCACCGCTGAGCTCCCGAAGCGCCCGCCTGATGAGATCCTGCACCTGCACCTCGGTTTCACCCGCGTCGCGCAGGACGCGGCGCACCGACCGCACTGCCTCAGAACGCTGGTATCCCAGGGCCTGAAGTGCCTCCGCCGCCTCATCCACCGGAGCATCGGGTGCTGACTCTCCTGCCCAGTCTGCCGGGGTAAGGTCGATACCCCCGACCTTGTCCTGCAGCTCCAGGACCAGTCGCTCCGCCGTCTTGCGGCCCACACCGTTGACCTGCGTCAGAACGGCAATGTCCGCAGAACTCACCGCGCTTATGAAATCGGAGGGATCCAGTGCACTCAGGGTGTCCATGGCCAGGCGGGGGCCGACTCCTGAGACCCCCACAAGCATCTCGAACACCTGCAGCTCACGCCGGCTTCCAAACCCGAAAAGATCCAGTGCATCCTCCCGCACGTGGGTGTATATGTAAAGCGCTGCTTCGTCCCCTATGGTACCGAGCCTGTCCAGCTCACCGGCTGTGACCCGCACCTGATATCCAACCCCTCTGACATCAAGGATGACAGTCTGATCAGTAGCACTGTCTATTCGCCCGCGCAGTTTTCCAATCATTTTCCTTCCTCCACAGCGCACTCCCACTCCCAGTGGCGCAGCCCGCACACCGCCACGGCCAGAGCATCTGCCGCATCATCCGGTGTGGGGGCCTGCTGCATCGACAGCATTGCTTTCACCATTGCCTGCACCTGCTGCTTGGGCGCCGACCCGTGACCGGTCACCGCCATTTTCACCTCAGATGGTGTGTACTCCAGCACACGAGCCCCGTGCTGGGCCGCGGCGAGAAGAATTACCCCCCGCGCTTGCCCGACACTCATGGCCGACTGAACGTTTTGGTTAAAGAACAGCTTCTCCACTGCCACAGCGCCGACATCGTAAATCGCCAGAATGTCGGATATACCCGTGTGTATTGTCTGCAGTCGGCGCGGGGGGGAATCGGATGCCGGGGTGCGCACCACCCCATGGCAGACGGCACACATCTGATAATCGTCCGAGGCGACCACCCCATAACCGGTGGTCGCGGTACCAGGATCAAGACCCAGAATCAGCAAGAAAAGCCCCCCGTCCGCTAACATTTGCGGCGCTCCTCCGGCATTGACCACTCAAGCAGCGCCGGATCACTCACCCCGCGTATTTGTCCAGCTCCTCTTCATCCACGTCGAAATTAGCGTAGATTTCCTGTACGTCGTCGTGATCCTCCAGGGCATCCAGGAACCGTACCAGATTCCGCACCGAATCGCCTTCTACCCGGATCCGGTGGTCAGTTATGAAAGTAAAACCGGCCGTCTCCACCGGATATCCGTAAGTCTCCAGCGCGCGGCGGACATCAATCACATCTGATGGGGCAGTGATGACCTCATAGCTGCCGTTCAGCCTCTCCAGGTCCTCGGCGCCCCCCTCGGCGGCATCCAGGAACAGATCTTCTTCATCCACACCGTCGGCACCTATGAGCACTCGCCCTTTGCGGTTAAACATCCAGGCCACACACCCGGACTCGCCCAGTTTACCACCATATTTGGAAAAAATGTACCGCAGTTCGCTGGCAGTACGATTGCGGTTGTCAGATACTATCTCCAGCAGCACCGCCACGCCTCCAGGTGCATATCCCTCGTACTGAAACTCCTCCAGTTGCGATCCCTCCAGCTGTCCGGTGCCCCGGAGAATCGCCCGCTCAATATTGTCATTGGGAACACTGAGGGATCGTGCTTCGTCTATGGCCATCTTTAGCTCCGAATTCTTCTCCGGATCGCCCCCCTTGCGGGCGGCAACGGCAATCTTGCGGGCCATCTTGGAGAAGATTTTCCCCTTTCTGGCATCTTGCCTGGCCTTTCGATGCTTGCGATTCGCCCACTGAGAGTGTCCTGCCATAAATATCACCCCTTTCGGGGAAGCTCATTGACCCGCACGCTCACTGCCGACGGGTCGGGCACCCTTTCAACATTCTAGCACATCAACTCCCGCGCTCTCTATCCTCACCACCAGACAGGCGCACCGCTCCCTCGCCGAGGGAAAACGGCGGCAATGGGGGCATCTCCCTCTTATGTGCGGTCTTTTCATACACCGAATCTATCTGCTCCTGCAGCTTTGGCGAGGCCTGTCCACGCAGAAGGTAGCGGTCAATATCAAAATAGCGCATCCCCATTTCCTCCTCGTCGGTCTGCCCCGGCCACAGGCCGGCTGAAGGGGGACGTTCGATTATCTCCGGCGGAACTTGCAGGTGTTCGGCCACCCGCACCACCTCGTTCTTTGTCAGTCGACCCAGAGGGAGGAGATCGCACCCGGAGTCCCCGTGTTTAGTAAAATACCCCAGGTGCAGCTCGACGCGGTTTGAGGTACCAACTACCAGGCTCCCGCGCGTCTGCCCCAGGTAGTACAGGGTCGCCATGCGCAGCCGGGGCTTGAGATTGGATCGGGCCAGGCGTCCGAGCTGGCCTTCCGTCGGGGGCAGCTGCTCAACGAGGGCACTGTAGCTGTCATCCAGGGAAATCTCCACAGACTCCATACCCAGCGCATCGACCAGCATGCGCCCGTACTCGAGGTCCCTGTCGTCTGACTCGCAGGGCAACAGTGCCGCCAGCGCATTGTCGGGCGTGGCGCGAACGCACAGTGCAGCCGCCACCGCTGAGTCCAGGCCACCGCTGACCCCGATCACTGTACCGGAACACCGCGCCTCCGCCACGCGCTCACGGATCCATTTCACCGTGCGCTCGGTCCACCGCTGCACCAGTTGTCGCTTCTTACATCGGCCGAAAGACCTCTCTGTCACCGGACTCCCTCCTCGGGATTGCTAAAATGAACTCCCCACAAGCGTACCGCAATTTATTGCCCCCGCAAAACAGGTCAGCCGCCCCTGTGCAGGGAGGGCAGCTCCAGATTCATGTACATCTCCGGAACCGGGCCGACAATGACCGCCTCCGCCACCGGCATCCGCACCGATACTTCCAGTGTCTCCTCAATCAGCGGCACGGCTATCCGAACATCGCAATCCACCTCGAGAAAGATGGTATGCTTGACATGGTTAACACCGACCCCGGCAAACTCCTCGTCAACGGAAACACTCGCCGTACCCACCGGAAGGACCCGCACTGGTATGTTCGGGCCCAAATGGGAAAGTATAGCTATCCCGGATAGCTGCCCGAGAGGAATGCTCAGGTCCTCCTTCTCGAGACGGTTAATCTGCTCCTGCGCCTCACCACCGATGCGCGACATCAGGCGCGCTATGCGCATGGTGTTGGGCATCATGTAGGAAACGTAACCATCGGGCGTGGTCTCGACCTCTATAAGATCCGAGTAGTGAAACGGCTCCGCCGCCTCGGTTTCGATCACATCAGTCAACATGGAAAAGGTCTTTCCCTGTACCCGATTCCGGGCGATTACAAAGAGAGCTGGTCGAAGCATGCGGTCGACCAGGTGAACTGCGCCACCCAGAAAGACCACCACCAACCCCACGACAACGATCGCGGCGATGCAGCGCCGCGTTTTCCGCCGGCGGCCGAGAGAAATCACCATGATCCCCCCTCAAACGGTGTCCCGCGGGGTATCCTATGCAGTGGTTCGCCCCTCGGTCACCCGCGGCGAAGCCGCGCAAACCGGCGCTTGCCCACGCGAAGAACCATACCGTCGGTGATAAGAACCTGCTGGGTCGGGTCAGTAACCTTATCACCATCGAGGGAGACCGCGCCCTGCTGCACGAGACGACGCGCCTCACTGTTGCTGGAGGCAAAGTCGCAGCCGCTGATGAGATGCACAATCCATACCCGGCCGCCTTCCAGCATCTGAGTCACATCAATTTCCTCAATATCCTCGGGCTGCCCCCCACGCGAGAAGACCTCAGCGAAGGCCGCTTCGGCCCTCTCTGCGGCATCCGCATCGTGATAAGAGGAGACCAGTTTGAGGGCTAGCTTTACCTTGAGGTCCCGCGGGTTCACCTCCCGCCGCCGCATATGCTCTTTCATCCCGGCCATCTCGTCCGCCGGCACGTCCGTCAGGTGCTGAAAGTACCGAATGATCATGTCGTCAGAGATTGACATGACCTTGCCGAACATAGAACCTGGGTCCTCTGTGACGCCTATGTAGTTGCCCAGACTCTTGCTCATCTTGCGTTCGCCATCGGTACCCTCAAGGACGGGCATCAGAACTGCCACCTCCGGTTCAACCCCGTAGGCGCGCTGTATGTCCCGTGCCATCATGAGATTGAAGCGCTGGTCCGTACCGCCCAGCTCGACGTCCGCTTCCAGTGCCACCGAGTCGTATCCCTGCATGAGGGGGTAGAAGAATTCGTGAACATAGACCGGCCGGTCACTGCGCATGCGCTCGGCAAAGTCGTTGCGCTCTATCATCCGGGCTACGGTGATATGGGAAGCCAGCTCTATCAGATCAGAAAAGGTCATAGGGGCCAGCCAGCGCGAGTTAAACTGCATTGTGGTCCGTTCAGGATCCAGAATCTTGAATACCTGCTCGGCGTAGGTCTGCGCGTTTTCCCGCACCTCATCTTCGGTCAGCTGGCGCCGCGTATCCGAGGCGCCGGAGGGATCACCGACGCGACCGGTAAAATCACCTATCAGGCATATTACCTCGTGTCCCAGATCCTGAAACTGGCGCATCTTGCGCAGCACAACTGTATGCCCCAGGTGAATATCCGGTGCAGAGGGATCGAGGCCCAGCTTCACCTTCAGCGGGCGATCGGTCTCCCGCGACTTGCGCAGCTTGGCTGCGAGCTCCTCCTCATTGACTACCTCAGCAGTGTTTTCTGTCAGCACCCTTACCTGTTCTTTGACGGCCATGTCTGGATGCAGGTCCAAAATCCTCTCTCCTCTCTACTGTTGTCGCATATATAAAATCCGTCCTTCAGGGACGGATCATATCCGCGGTACCACCCCGATTACCCCCGTACGGGGGTCTCTCTTGCATGGTCCACTCCCGGTAACGGCGGGACACCGTCTGCGCCTACTTGTCCTCATGAACGTTCGGGCAGACGCTCCGGGGTGTACCCTCCCGGGCGGGTG
>PWGR01000070.1 GCA_003554565.1 Clostridia bacterium | reverse complement strand
TGGCCGTGGATGCCGTACAATCCCTGGGAGCAATGGAGTTTAACGTGGACTTGTTGGATATAGACATGTTCTCCGCGGCAACAAACAAGAGCCTTCTGGGAGCATACGGGCTAGGCATTCTTTACTGCAGGAGGGATCTGATCGACGAACTGCAGCCGCGCTTTCTGGCAAGAAGCAGTGTGATGCAGGGAGAAGACATCTTCAGCTACCGCATCCGCGACTCGGCCCGCCGTTTTGAACTTGGCAACTACAACTTCCTGGGCATTCGCGCCCTGCGTGCCGGGCTGAAGCAAATTGGCGAGCTGGAGGTGCCCAATATTCAGGCTCATCTGCTTCAGCTGTCGCAGGAGCTGACCGGCGGCCTGGATGAGCTCGGTTTCCGTGTCCGCAGCAGCCTTTCTGAGGCGGGCATGTCCCATCTGGTGGTGTTCAGCGCACCCCGGGGCGTCAACCGGACCGACCGCGACATTGCTGATCACCTGAAGAGAAATGGCGTGATGTGTAAGCTGCAATCTGACGGGATAAGGCTATCCCTGGGTGTTTACAACAACCGTACGGATGTAAAAGAGACCCTGCGGCTGCTAAAATGATGAGCCCGCGTCGTCCTGTGTCGACGCCAATCCGGTGCTGTACTCGCCGGTGAATTGATTGATCCCCGGTCATCCGTCTGTGCGGGACGGGTCGGGCAGCAGCCATCAAACACGCTCACAATTTCATCAACTTCATGTGTCCGGTTCTGCCCTGTGCTGCGACCGGGGAATGGTTTTTGCTGCATCAGGTATGAAAATGCTGTCAGCTACGTCCCTCCCACCTCAGTATCCCATCTGAATCGGCCGCTCGTACTTGTCAATCGCCGATAATGCCGAAAGAGCTGCCAGGTAAGCACTCCGGGGATTATCCGGGCGGGGAAGCAGGTTGAGCTCCGCCTGCAGCTCACCGAACTCTCCCTCCACGTGCAGCACATGCCGCGTTCTGGATATTTCGGGGTCGGCATGTATTTCCACCGCAGTCTCACTGCTCCCGATCCCAGCCAGTGCGACGGCCGCAGCAACGTTGACATTCTGCGGAAAACCCTTGATTGCTTCCCGCACATTGCCGGAGAACACACATACAGGTTCAGTCAATGCTGCCCAATCCACCGGATTATCCACAAAATGCGGGGCCCCCTTGAGACTGCGCGGAGCCTTGGTGGTCGTCAGCTGCACGCGCGAAACTCCACCCAACACATTTGCTGCCTGTACTGTGCGCAGGGCGGTTATGGAACCGGCAGGCAGGATTACCCGCCTGTCTGCGCGGATTGCGGCTTTCTCCAGACCAGTAAACGTGCTCTCTTCGATCAGCCCCCCGATGCTCATTATGATCAGGTCCTTCCCGGACTCGACCAGGGGTACTGCGTGTTCTTCCACTGCGGACGGGTGGGCCACCTCGAGCACCACGTCGACATCAGCCGCTCGGAGTTCGGATGGATCCCGTGATATCTGTACATCCGCTCCGTGTGTAGCCGCCAGCTCGCGCATGGCCTCTGTTTCGGCAACGTCGGCAGCAGCCACCAGTTCCGCCTCGACTTCACCCTGCAGTATAGCTTCGGCCACAAACATACCCATGTTCCCGCAGCCCAGCAATCCAACTCTTGTCACAGCTCGCATCCTCTCCTATCACTCAACGAGTACCAGATCCCGGGTGGAAGAGTAAATGCTCCATGCCCCGGTCTCGGTAACAACCATCACATCCTCAATCCTCATCCCGTATGCGCCGGATATGTAGATGCCCGGCTCAATCGTAAATACCATCCCGGGCCGGATTACCATGCTATTGCCCTCGACGATCCAGGGGGGTTCGTGAATGTCCAGCCCCACACCGTGGCCAGTCCGGGTTATGAAGTGGTCACCGTACCCTTCTTCGCGCAAAAGCCCCCGCGTGAAGCGATCCAGTTTTTCACAGGAGATGCCGGGACGGGCATATTCACGCGCCTTCTTCTGTGCGTGTTGCAGGGCAGCATAGGCAGACCGGTAATCACTGGAGGGTTCACCGACATGCACGACGCGCGTCTTGTCCGCTGCGTAGCCCTGATAATTGCCTCCCTGCCCGAGCTCGATCCAGATTGAGTCACCTGTACGGATCACCCTGTCCCCACTCTGGTGGTGGGGCGACGCCGAATTGGGACCAGATGCTACTCCACCGCACCGGGTGGGATTCAACCCGTGATCATTGACAATGGAAAACACGTCACGCGCCACCTCCACCTCCTTACGCCCGGCAAATGATACAGAGCAGACGTCCTCGAAGACCGCGTCCATGCGCCTACCAAGCATTGAGAAACATTCCAGCTCGCTCTCGTCCTTTTGCAGCCGCAGTGGGGTCAGGATAGAGGTTGCTGGAATATAGTTGGCCTGGATCTTCTGCTGCAGCTGCAGGAAGAATACACTCCACAGCTGCTCGCTGACGGCAATTGTATCCCCTCGTCCGTCGACCTCCTGTGCGACAACAGACACGGGATCGCATTCCTCACGCCAGGTCCGGACCCGGTAGAACCTCTCATGCGGTTCCCGTTCCAGTTTCCGCGACTCAAATTCAGGCATCACCATCACGGCCTCTCCCGAACGGGCAAGCATGAAAAGGGTCAAGCGCTCAGTCTGCCGGCGACTGTAACCGTTGAGGTAGCGAAGATCGGGAGAGGGACAGACAAAAAGCCAGTCCACTCCCTGCTCTTGCATCATCTGCTGTGCCCGGGCACACCGCTCTGCAAAACTCATTTTTATGCATTCCTCCCAGCATCCTGATCGTGCAGGTGCGGCATCAACAAAAGGATGGCGGCAAAATGCTTGATGCCTTCGAGATAGTCGGCAATCCGAATGTTTTCGTTCGGGCCGTGCTGCCTCGAGTGTCGATGACCTACGCCTATTGCCACTATCGGAATCTGCAGCACCTGCTCTCCCACATACTGCGGCCCACTGCCGGGTGATGATGGATGGATCGCCGGCTCCCGTCCATAGGCCGCTCGAGCCGCCGATTTCACCAGCTGCACAAAAGAAGACTGAACCTGCGTTCTGGACGGCCACGACTTGCCGAGAGTATCCAGCTCGATGTCATCATAACCTCTGTCAGCCAGGTGGGCTTGCAGTGCAGCAGCAATCTCCGTCGGGTCCTGATCGGGCACCAGTCGAAACTCCAGAAATGCCCTGGCCACATGCGGGATCACGGGCCGGGTGGGATCATCCGGATCACCGCAGGTGAGGCCGGTAATATTGCAGGTCGGCTCTCCTACCAGCGCCTTGAGAACATCCGCGCCCTGAAGACCCCTCTCGTACTCGGGGAGCCCCAATTTTTCCAGCTCCTTCTCCTGCGCCCCGGGATCAACCGTCGTGGCAAGCGCCTCCGCCTCATCCTTTGTGAGCTGGCGAACCGTATCATAGAACCCATCCACAAGGACCTTGTCCCCGGAGCGGATCGTTTTGAGCGCTTCGATCAGTCTCCATGCAGGATTGGGATAGATCGACGCGTAACCTGAATGCAGGTCAGCATTTGCCCCTCTGCATGTGAGGGAGACCCGCAGGGACCCCTTGGTTCCTAACCGCACAACCGGGTTCCCCGATTCGTCCTTGAAGCCATTCTCCCACACGCATGCGTCCGCCTCGAGCAGCTCCCGGTTGGCACGCATAACCTTCCGCAGGTGGGGACTACCCACCTCCTCCTCTGAGTCGATGAAAAACTTCACGCGTACAGGCAAACCGCCAGTTGCCGCCCTTACAGCCTCCAGCGCCTGCAGGCGGGCGAGAAGCGGGCCCTTATCATCGGCAACTCCCCGACCGTAGATACAGCCATCCCGTATCTCAGGGTCAAAGGGAGGACTGTTCCACTCCTCCAAGGGCCCAGGGGGTACCACATCGTAGTGCAGGTAGTTGAGAAGCCGAACATCCTCATGCTGGCTGCAGTCCCGCGTCTCAGCAAACACGTAGGGATATGTGCCGCGGACGGGAATCACCTGGTGTCGGCAGTCGTAGCGGGTCAGAAAATCCTCCAACACCGGCAGAAAACTGTCCATGCCCTCCCCATCTCTGGATATGCTGGGATAGCTGCACAGGGTCTGCAACTCATCGACGAACTGTCCTTTCTTCTCATCGATGTAGGTGGCAACTTTTGCCATTGCGTTGCGAAATTCCTCTTGCTGTCTGCAGTTTGTGTCCATCCGTCGGCACCTCATCCCTGATAGTTCGAAACAAACGCTGATTCAAAGACGGAGCGGTCTTCCCGGCTTTGCTTCTGTGAAGCTGTCGCCGTCTTTGACGATCTGTCCGCCTACAAGCACCTTTTCAATTCCCTTCGGCCGGGAAATGGTCTCTGAATAGCTGCTCGTGTCTGCCACTTCCTCACTATCCAAAAGCACGATGTCGGCAAATTTGCCGGGTGCCAACACCCCGCGATCCGTCAGTCCGGAAATGGCGGCAGGCATGGCAGTTATCTTGTAGATGGCGTGTTCCAGGCTGAAGAGATTCTGTCTGTTTACGAAAGATTCCAGGAAACGAGGAAAGGTGCCGAAGGTCCGACGGAAATAATGGGCATCATCGGCTATGGGCAGGTCGAAGTTGTAGGTATCGCTGGCCATGACACCGGCGGGGTGACGCAGGACCCTGTTGACATCCAGCGCATAGAAGGGACGGGCAATTTTGACCCTGCCCTTTTCCGCCACCAACACGGCACACACCAGGGCCACCGGGTCCATGTCCAGCTCCCGGGCGACATCAGTAACGAATTCGTTGTTGTAGTCCCTGTACGGCTCTGTGCGAGCATTGAGTATGGTCCAGTTTTGCAGCCGCGCCAGCGGGGTCATGGAGACCCGGTTGTCCGGAAGCTCTTTCGCGGCCACCTCCTGAAGCCTGCTGACCACATCGGGGTCAGCCAGTTCGTCCAGCTGGCCATCTAGTGAAGAGCTCTCCAGCCAGTCCTGCACGAAGGTAAGCAGTGGTCTCTCGCGGTTTATATAGTAGGAATACATATCAAAGGTAACTTCTATGCCTTCATTTCTGGCCCGGTCAATAAGCTGCAGGGACTGCTCGGATTTACCCCAGTTGCGCACGCCACTTATGTTGTGATGCGATATGTGTACCCTGGCACCCGACCGGCGGGCGACCTCGATTACTTCCCCGATAGCCTCCACTACTGAATCAGCATTGTCGCGAATGTGAAAGGAGCAGAAGCGGTCATATTCTGCGGCCACGCGACACAGGGCAGCTATCTCGTGCAGGTCGCTGTAGCTGCCGGGAATATACTGCAAGCCGAAGGAGAGACCATTAGCACCGTGGTAAAATGCATCTCTCAGTACGCTCTGCGCAGCGGCCACTTCATCGGCATTCATCGGCCGTTCTACGCCGGGGGCAGTGAAGTCTCGAATCGTGCCGTGTCCCACAAGAGAGGAGAGATTATACCCCAGACCCACGTCCTCAAGATGAGAAAAATACTCATCCAGCGTGCGCCAGGTAATCTCAGCTCCGGAGGCCGCCTCCTTACCGACGCGGCCCGGCAGAGTGCTGCGGCTGAATTCCTCGGCCGTGCGATCGTCCAGGGGGGCTACACTGTTTCCACAGTTGCCGGTGACGCACGTGGTGACACCCTGCGCAAGCGAGGTATGGCCCACCGGGTAGACGAATGCTGTCTGGTCAGTATGGCTGTGCAGGTCGACAAACCCGGGAACCACAAAGAGACCTTCAGCATCTATCACTTTCTCTGCACATTCCGACTCAATGTCTGGGGCCATCATGGTAACCCGCTCTCCCTTGATTCCGACATCGAGTTTCTTCCTCGTTTCTCCGGTCCCGTCAATCACCTGGCCATTTTTGATAACTAGATCAAACACAAATTGTTCTCCCCTTTCGAAGCAGTGCGACAGGAGCCTCTCCATCCGTCCCTCAGCGCAAACTACCGGCGCTGAGTTACACGGGAATCAGTCGCAACCCTCCAACGCCGGTGTGCGGCTCAGTCGTCACTCTCCGGGCGGCAGGATGGCTTCGTCTTTGTCTATGCAGGGCAAGTCGCTCTCTACCAGATCGGAATATTTCAACCCCGAACCCGTGTTGATGATCATGACTTCCTCGTCTGACTCCAGATCACCATCTTCACGCATGCGGGCCACTCCCGCCACAGCAGCCGCGGCCTCCGGACAGAGAAATGCACCGTCGACCCGGGCGACACGCCGCATGGTATCGACAATGGCGTCTTCTGTGACCGATACTGCACAACCATCCGAGGCGTACACGGCCTCCAGGACGAGGAAATCACCCAGTGCCTTGGGTACGCGAATACCCCCAGCGAGGGTCTCGGCATTGTCCCAGAAGTTCGATTCCGTATCACCACGTTCGAACGCCTCAACCAGCGGCGCGCATCCTTCCGCCTGCACCGCCACCATGCGCGGTCGCTCTTCTCCTATCCAGCCCACCTGCTGGAGCTCGTCCAGCGCCTTCCAGATGCCGATGAGCCCCACGCCGCCACCGGCGGGATATACTATAACGTCCGGTACGCGCCATCCGAGCTGCATGGCCAACTCCAGCCCCATAGTTTTCTTTCCCTCAATGCGGTAGGGCTCCTTGAGGGTGGAAACATCAAACCACCCGTATTTTTCGCAGGCATTGTTGATGAGCTTTCCGGCATCGGAAATCAGCCCGCGGACCAGGTAGGTGTGCGCACCATAGAGAACACATTCCTTCATGGTGATCTCCGGCGCATCTTCCGGCATGGCGATAACGCAATCGAGGCCGGCGCGCGCTGCGTAAGCACTCCACGCACCGCCTGCATTGCCCGCCGTCGGCATAGCCACGCACTCAGCGCCGAGGCGACTGGCCATAGAGATCCCGCAGGATGCGCCACGGGCCTTGAAGGTACCGGTCGGATTGTATCCCTCATCTTTTATCATGAGGCTCTCAATGCCGAGCGCACCTCCCAATCCGTCCAGCTCATACAGGGGGGTCATCCCCTCGCCGAGGCTGATTATGTCCGATTCGGCTGCGGGCAGAAACGCTGCAAAACGCCACATATCATCGCGGCCGCGTTCCATATCACTTCGCTGCACGTCGTCTGCCAGTGTGTCCAGATCATAACGGGCAAGCAGGGGGGACTTACATGCACATAGATTGTGCAGACGATCAGGTTCGTAGGTCGCATTGCAGCGGGGACATTCGAGATGGGTTAGGTACAAGGTCACCAATCCTTTCTTCGGTTCGGTCTATCCCGTATGCTCTATTGCGTTGTGAATCGATGCCCTGCATCAATCAGTGCCACGGCGAATGATGCGGACTGAAAGCAAATTCTGCCATTGCATCCCGAATCGGCAATCGACAAGCACCGTCCCGGGATTGAGCTCACAACGCTCATGTAAAACACCTACAGCAGGGTCAGGACATTGATCACCACCAGGATGAGCAATCCCACGGCACAGCCGAACCAGTCTTCCTCGATGGTCCATCCGGGGCCGTCGCCACGCTCTCGCAAGTCTGATTCACCCTTTCAGTTGCTCACAGAACCAGTACCAAAGTGCTGTAAAGATATGCGTAGATGGCCAGAAGGATGGTCATGATGAAACCAAAAGATATGACCGACAGGTCCTGGCCCCCGATTTCCCTGATGTCTATGCCGGCTCCAATACCCACGAAGCAGACCACAAAAAACCAGGACGACAGATCGCTGGCTATCTCGATCGCCTCGGCAGTCAATAGGCCTGAAGTGCTCAAAGCGGCCGCAATGATCATGCCCACAATGAACTTGGGAAACTTGTTCCACAGGAGACTGGCCCGGGCAGATTCTCCGACGGGCAGCCCCTTGATTGTATAAACATAGGTCAGTATGAGAATGACCACAGGCATGAATGCATTCCTGGCAGACTTGACAATGGTGGCCACTGTCCCCGCAGCATCACTGTAGGCATGTCCGATGGCAATGCACTGCGCGGTATTGGAGGGAACCACCCCGGACATAAATCCCGCCAGGGTATCCGACCACCCCTGCAGATGGCCGATCCAAGGCAGGGCGAGCAGAGCCAGTACATCGGTGAGAAGGGCGGCCCCTATAGCAGCAAGAATCTCGCGCTTTCTCGCCTTGATGGCGGGGGCAAGAGCAATGATGGCAGAAACTCCGCAAACGCCTATACCGGTTCCCACCAGATGTCCCCAGCGCTCACTGGCCCCTATTCTCTTTGCCATCCAGCCGCACACCAAAATACACATTGTGATCGATATGGCCACCATGACCAGGGCGGATGATCCAACGGTAAAGATCTCGGTCAGGTTCAGGCGAGCACCCAGCAGCACAATACCTATGTACAAACACATCTTGGTGGCAAACTCAATGCCGCTGGAAAAGAGCGGAGGCAGCACTCCGACGTTCTTCGCCAGAAGGCCCAGCACGATAGCAATCAAGACATAGTTGAACATGAACAGCTCGTCCGGAACGACATTATGGTCGATCCACTTCGCTACGAAACCAAGCACTAGGCAGACCAGAAGCCCGGGCATAATGCTTCTGAAATAGTCAGCCCAGCCTTTCTGATTATGGGAAGGTATTCTTGCCATATCGTGATGGCTCCTTTTCCACGTTGTCTCTGTCCCTTTTCGCGTGCGTCAACGCTTTCGATTTCTCTCGTTCAGGTGCAGACTTTCCCTCGTCTGCCGGATCCGGCCTTCATTTGCGCCTGCCTGAAAAATCAATCACCACAATCACCAGCGGCACAGCAAGAAGAGGGCATGTTCTCCCGGCGACAGGAGCCTGCGTCCCGCAGATGGGTTCTTCTGCCCTCTTTTTCGACATTCCCCCTGGCAGGCGTTCCAGATCTATGCCCTTCCTGTGCCTACCAGGTCAGCAATACCGGTTCTGTACAAGTCAAGCCAGACCGAGTCACTGTCGCAGGCGCGGATCCAGGATGTCCCGTAGCCAGTCGCCTACCAGATTGGCCGACAGTGAAGTGATCACCAGAAAAACCCCGGGTATCGTGGTCAGCCACCAGGCAATGAACAGGTAGTCCCGTCCTTCGGACAGCATGCTTCCCCACGATGGAGTCGGCGGCTGAACACCGAAGCCCAGGAAGCTGATGGAGGCCTCGG
>PWGR01000236.1 GCA_003554565.1 Clostridia bacterium | reverse complement strand
TCCAGCAGATCGGGGATCCAGGTGGTTCGAAATAGATGGGGGAGGCCGCTGGATGCTATCATGTGGCAGCTCCTGCGCACCTCATCTACATTCACCTCGGCTCCCGTGAGACGGTCATATTTGTCTGGAGGTGCTTTCACGTCGGCGGCGACATAGTCCAGCAGCCCGGCCTGTATCAACGAGTGCAGGACTGCGGGGCGGGTTGCGTTGGTGTCCAATTTGACCCGGTATCCCATGCACCGGATTTCGGTGATGAAATCCGATAAGTCGGCACAGACGGTGGGTTCGCCGCCGCTGAGCACCACTCCACCCAGCTGTCTCCGTCTCTCCTTCAGGTGTGTGAGCACTTCCTGGGTGTCCGGCGCCCCCCGAGGGGGAGGACCTCCCCGGGGGCGCAGGTCGCCGTTGTGACAGTACGGACAGAGCAGATTGCATCCCTGCACAAATACGACCGCAGCCGGCATCCCGGGGAAGTCCGTCAGGGTGAAGGGCTGGTAGCCTCCGATTATCATCCGCCCATCGCCTCATCTATCTGGAAATGGCGTCGCTGCCTCCACTCGGCCTGCTTGCCTTCATTCCATTGACTCACCGGAACGCAGGTATCCGAAGCGCGAACGCACCTCCGTATCCCGACCGCAGTCGGGGCACCGGTGATGCTTGCCGCTACAAATGTAACTGCCCTGCACATCCTGCATACCCGCCAGAAACACTGAGGATTCGCCTCGCACAGGAAGCCTTGGCTTTCTTCCCGCAGCTGTGCTATCATTTACGGAAAATGAGTCAAGACGATGATGGAAACACGTGCACAGCGGCCCCCGGCACAGAGAGCCCACGATGGTGAGAATGGGCCCGGGCCCGGTGCGGCACATCCTTCCTGAGTCGCAGGCCGAAGCATCTGCAGTGGTAAGCTGAGCCGGGAGCACCCGTTACAGTGCAGCGGCATCACAAGAGGTGCCGCGCAGCGAGAGGACCCATTTTTCATTGTGGGTCAATCCGGGTGGTACCGCGGTTATTGAGCCGTCCCTGACTGGGGCGGTTTTTTTGTGCCGGGCAGAGAGAACGAGAATATGAAGGGAGAGTGAACGCATGTTCAAACCGGTACCGAGCAAAATTGATCATCCTTCTCTGGAAGAGCAGATCCTCACCAAGTGGGATGAAGACGGGACCGTGGAGAATTACCTGACAAGAAACGATAACGCCCGTGAACAATTTTCCTTCCTCGACGGCCCCATCACGGCCAACAATCCCATGGGCGTACATCACGCCTGGGGGCGGACGTACAAGGATCTCTTCCAGCGCTTCAACACCATGAAGGGATACGAACAGCGCTACCAGAACGGGTTCGACTGTCAGGGCCTTTGGGTCGAGGTGGAGGTCGAAAAAGAACTCGGACTCAACTCCAAGCGCGAAATCGAGGAATATGGGATCGCCGAATTCGTGAAAAAATGCAGGGAGCGCGTACTGAAATACGCCCGGATCCAAACGGAACAGTCCAAGCGCCTGGGCTACTGGATGGACTGGGAAAACTCCTACTACACAATGTCCGAGGAGAACAACTACACCATATGGCACTTTTTGAAGACCGTGCACGACCGGGGATTCATCTACCGGGGGCACGACGTCATGCCTTGGTGCACCAGATGCGGTACTGGACTCAGCGAACACGAGATCGTCACCGAGGGATACAAAGAGGTCACGCACAGAAGCATCTATGTTCGGCTTCCCCTGCGGGACGGAACGGACCGCAACATACTGGTCTGGACAACTACCCCATGGACTCTGCCCGCAAACGTTGCGGTAGCGGTAAACCCCGAGGAAATATACGTCGAGCTGGCGCACGACGGCGAGAGGTACATCCTGGCAAAGGAGGCAGCCGATCGCATATTCGGTCCCGAGCCCAAGATCTGCAAAACATTTCCCGGCTCCGCACTGTTGGGGAAGAACTACGAAGCCCCGCTGCCCGACCTGCCCGCTCAGCAGGACGTCACGCCGGTAGTCATATCCTGGGAAGATGTGGACCCGGAAGAGGGAAGCGGGTGCGTGCACATAGCTCCCGGCTGCGGCCAGGAGGACTTTGCCCTGGGCCAGGAGTTCGATCTTCCTGCCCTGGCGCCCCTGGATGAATTCGGGGTATTTGGCGATGAGTACGGCTTCCTGTCGAAAATAGAGGCACACAGCTCTGGCCCTCCCATCATTTCTGCCCTCAAGGAGCGCGGCAAGCTGCTGGGGGAAGAGGATATCACTCATCGCTACCCGGTGTGCTGGCGTTGCAATGAGGAACTGGTCTTCCGTCTGGTGGATGAATGGTTCATCGCGATGGATCCGTGGAGGCAGGAGATCATGGACGTGGTCAAACAGATCGACTGGATCCCGGAGTTCGGGGAGGAGCGCGAACTTGACTGGCTCCGGAACATGAGCGACTGGATGATATCCAAGAAACGCTACTGGGGCCTCGCTCTGCCCATATGGGTATGCAGCGAGGAGGAGTGCGGGCACTTTGACGTCATCGGCAGCCGGGAGGAACTGCGGGACCGGGCAGTCGAGGGATGGGAGGAGCTTTCATCCCACACTCCCCACAAGCCCTGGATTGATCGCGTAAAGCTCGAATGTCCGGAATGCTCGGGGATCATGCAGCGAATACCCGACGTCGGCAATCCCTGGCTCGACGCGGGCATTGTGGCTTACTCCACCCTGCACTACCTGACCGACCAGAGCTACTGGGAGAAATGGTTCCCCGCCGATTTCATCACGGAGAGTTTTCCCGGGCAGTTCCGTAACTGGTTCTACTCCCTTTTGGCCATGAGCACCGCCCTGGAACGCCGACCTCCCTTCCGCACCGTTCTGGGACACGGTCTGGTCCTGGACGAAAACGGGGAGGAAATGCATAAGAGCGCCGGAAACGCCATCTGGTTTGAGGACGCCACGGACGAGATCGGCGCAGACGTGATGCGGTGGCTCTATGTCACATCCAATCCCATAGGCAACGTACTGTTCGGTTACGGCACCGCGGAGGAGATCAGGCGGCGCTTCTTCATCCCCCTCTGGAACATTTACTCGTTCTTCATCACCTACGCGAGGATCGATGAGTTTGAGCCAGGCGGAGAAGTAATACCTGTCGAGCAGCGTCCCTCTCTCGACCGGTGGATCTACGGGCGGATGCATGATATGATCACGGAAGTAGACTCGGATCTCGGCCAGTATCGGCCTGCCCGGGCGACCCAGCACATTGAGCGCTTCGTGGAGGATCTGTCAAACTGGTACGTGCGCAGGTCACGGCGCCGCTTCTGGCGCAAGGGGCGGGCGAGCAATGCGGAGACACAGACTGATAAGCGAGCCGCCTATTGCACTCTCTACTATGCCCTTGTAAACCTGACCAAGGTGCTCGCCCCGTTCGTCCCCCACCTGACCGAATACATGTACCACAACCTGGTCGTTGAGGGCCATCCCCTGGGCAACGAAATGCCAGGGAGTGTGCACCTGACGGACTACCCGGATGCACAATCAGAATGGTTAGATGAAGATCTCCTGTCTGATATGGATAAAGTGCGACAGATCGCCTCTCTCGGGCGAGCCGCCCGCGATGGCAGCGGAATCAAGGTGCGCCAGCCCCTGTCCCGCGTAATGGTTGTGGGTCCCGAATGGAACGATGAGCTGGATCACCTGATCCGGGACGAGCTGAACGTAAAAGAGGTAGAGAGGGTCACTGACGACCGGGATTTCATAGAATATGAGATCGGGCCCGACTATGCCAAGCTGGGCCCCAAGTACACCGATGACATGCCGGAGATCGTGCGGGCCATTCAAGAATGTGAGCCGCGGGCCACAGCAGAGGCCATCCGCGGCGGGGAGGAGATTCAGGTGGGTCGGTTTACGCTGCTTCCCGACGAGCTAACGGTCAGGACCAAGAATCGCGAGGGAGTCGCAGCCGCCACGGAAGGCGACTATACTGTGGCCCTCAGTACCGACATTACCCCTGAACTCCGTAGCGAGGGCCGCGCCCGCGATCTCATTCGCCTTATTCAACAGAGCCGCAAACAGGCGGAATTTGACGTCAGCGACCGTATCTGCATCCGGTACACTGCTGATGAGGAGATCCAGGAAACGTTCGAACGCTTCCACTCGGAGATCTGTGAGGAGGTCCTTGCAGAATCGCTGGAAAAAGGCGATCCCGGTAAAATGGAGCATCGAGTCACGATGGAGGTCGATGAGTGCGAGGTGCAAATCGGTCTTACGAGAAAAAGATGACCGCCCTCTGCCGGAATAGGCCCACAGCGCTGACGATGGGGCGGAACGTCTCCGCCCCATCCCTTTGACCCCGGGACCATATGCTGATATCCGCACCGAGGTCCCCGTCGGGGGACTCATCCCAGAATTCACAAAAGCCGAAATGCCGCTGAGAAATAAGACGGACACCACCGATAAAGAAGGGAAGCATATCCAACCTCACGTATGGGCAAGCTGTTTGACGATTGATTTTCACCGCAGCTTGCCGGACAATTGACAATTGAAAGACCACGCGGGAAGGAATTGATGCACATGCAGTACATCCGCAGCAATGCACTCATCGCGGCCCTGGTCATGACGGTAACGATCTTGCTTCTGACCGGATGCAGAGCTGATACCTCGGACGATCCGGAAGAAGAAATCGCAGAACTACGGCAGGAAACCAATGAACTCCGGGATCAGGTCGAGAGCCTGCAGCAGCGGCTCTCGCAGCTGGAAGAAGCTCCACTGGTCACTGAGGACGGCCGGGTGAAACTGGCCGTGTATTTCGGTCTCAGCACTGACACCGATACCCTCACCATACCCGTGCTGCTGCCCGCCGACGCGGCAGAGGACCTGCACCGGGAGGCCCTGCATCTGCTAATTTCCGGGCCGAACCCGGACAGCCCTCTTTCCCCCATAATGCCTCCGGACACTGAAGTACTGTCGCTGGAGGTGCAGGACGGCATGGCCACGGTCGATTTCAGCCCGGAGGTTGCCGAACACGCGGTCGGGACGGCCGGCGAGAGTACAGTCCTGGCCGGAATCGTCAATACACTCACAGAATTCGGTGACATCGACCGGGTAACCATATTGGTGGACGGCGAAGAGGGAGTCAGTCTGGGCGGGCACTACATGCTCGATGAGCCCCTCGAGCGCTTCGACGACCTTATCCCCTGAAGGGGCGAATGGAAGCGGTTCCCCCCACGACCATGAGGGGAGCCTCTTCCATTCGGTTCAATCAATCGTCAGGTACGTCAAGTCACCCGGCTGCCTCGTCATCATTGCCCCAAACCGCGGATCGTCGGAGGGAATCAGCCGGGCAGACCTCGACACACGTACCACAGCCATCGCATTTTTCAAAATCGAAGACCGGCAGATCATTTTCCATCACGATTGCATCCTGCGGGCAGCGGCGGGCACACAGGCCGCAACCCAGACAGGCATTAGTGCAGATCTGCCTCGCCTCGCGCGGGCCCAGTTCAGCCATGCACAAGAGAAATACCTGGCGGTTCTCCGGCAGCACGGCAATAATATCCCGTGGGCAGGCCTCAACGCAGTTGCCGCAGCCGGTGCAGCGGGCCTCATCCACGACCGGAACTCCGTCCGGTCCCATCTCAATCGCATCGAACGGGCAGACCTCCACACAGCTGCCCTGTCCCAGACAGCCGTACTCGCAGGCCTTGTGTCCCCCTCCCACCTGCGCGGCGGCGGCGCAGTCAGCAATGCCCTCGTAGCGGAAACGCACCTTCGCCGCTTCCTCTGTCCCCCGGCACCGGATCACGGCAACCTCACGCTCCCCGGAAAGATCAATGTCCTCACCGAGGATCTCGGCAATGCTCGCGAGCACGTCGCTTCCGGAAACGGTGCAGGCCTTGACTTGGGCGTCACCTTCGACCAGTGCCTCGCTGAAACTGGTGCAGCCGGCAAACCCACAGGCGCCGCAGTTGGCTCCCGGGAGCCTCTCCTCAATAGCCTCAATGCGTTCATCCTGCTTCACCGCGAGAACGCGCGACGCGTAGGCCAGACCCAGACCGAACAACAGGCCCAGAACCATCAGCGTCAGTGCAGCCTGAACCATTCTGTATCCCCTCGTTCTGTGCAGCGAACGATCATCATCAGTGCCATGTGCTACACTCATATCCGTATCACAGTCCAAACATATCGGCAACACCAAACCCGGCAAAGCCCATGAATGCCATGGAAAGCAGTGCCGCAACTACCAGCGCTATCGGTGTTCCCCGCATTGGGGCGGGCACGTCCGCCCGCTCCAGGCGCTCACGGATACCGGCAAACAGGATGATCGCCAGGATGAAACCCAAACCAGAACCCACGGCATGGGAAACCGTCTCTATGAATCCGTAGTTGTCGCGGATATTCAGCAGTGCGACACCCATAATGGCGCAGTTGGTAGTTATCAACGGCAGGTATACTCCGAGTGCACGGTAGAGGGCCGGGCTGTAGCGCAGCATCACCATCTCGACAAACTGCACTAGAGTAGCGATGACCAGAATGAAAGCGACAGTCTGCATATATTCTATGCTCATGGGTTCCAGAACGTAGTGCTGCAGACCCCACGTTACCATTGACGATATTGCCATCACGAAGATGACGGCAGCTCCCATGCCCTTGGCCATGCTGAGGGTCCGGGATACACCGAGAAGCGGGCATATCCCAAGAAACTGCATCAGCACCACGTTGTTGATCAGGGCGGCACCCACAAATATCACAATCAGCTCAGAGGCCATGATGTCCAGTCGCCCCCCTCCCGCTCCACCAATTTACCAGGCCCACCATCAGACCAAGCGTCAAAAACGCGCCAGGGGGCAGGATCATCAAGAGGGCCGGTCGAAAGGCCGAACCCATGACGGACAGCCCAAAGAGCGTTCCGGCGCCCAGGATCTCGCGAACCGAGGCGAGAGCCACCAGGCCAAGGGTAAAGCCGAGTCCCATCCCGAGGCCATCACTTATTGCATTGGCCAATGGGTTGCGGGAGGCAAAGGCTTCTGCACGTCCCAGAATGAGGCAGTTCACTACGATAAGCGGTACGAAAATGCCCAGCGCTTCGTGCAGCTCAGGCACAAAAGCCTCCATCAGCAGATCCACCATGGTTACGAAGCTGGCTATAATGACGATGTAACAGGGAATGCGAATCTTGTCCGGAATATGTCTCCGCAGCAGGGATACCAGAACGTTGGACGATACCAGCACTGCCGTCGATGCCAGGCCCATTCCCAACCCATTTACCGCAGCTGTCGTCACTGCGAGCGCCGGGCACAGGCCCAACAGGAGACGCAGTATCGCATTCTCCTTGAGTATTCCTTTATGGAAGTCGCTCCAAAGTCGCTGCATTGGCCTTCACCTCTCTTCCCTTATCCTCTTATACAGCTGCCGGGCCTGCTCGGCACCGTCAATCACAGCGAGTGTTGATTCAGTCGCTCCGGCCAGCACATCTATTTGCCCACCATCATCTACGGTGGCTATCCTCTGCCTCGCTGGCAGGCCAGCAAACTGGCGCTGAAAGGATTCCTCTGTAACGCGTGCACCCAGCCCGGGGGTCTCCCTCTGCTGCAGGACGCTCATACCCGTGATTTCGTCCCCCGAGACACCGATCATCATCACTATTTCATCCGCATACCCGGCGGGCGAGGTTCTGAATACGTAACCGACGGGTTCTTCCCCCCGGTAACCCAGGTTGATTTCATCCACGTCGGTGAATTCACCCTCGATCAGATACTCTGAGTACTCCCCGGTGACGTGCTCGAACCGGTCGGCCTCCGGTAGAACCCTGGTCAGGGCCGCGGCACGCTGTCGTTCCTTATGCTCATTGATGAGCGGCTCAGCCACACCATGGGTAACGGCCAGTGAAGTGGCACTGGCCAAACATACCACCCCCAGAAAAATCCCAAGATAAATGAGGTTAGTGCGCACTGCTCTCACCTCCTCCACCCAGACGACGGGGCGCCGTAAATCGCTCAATCAACGGGACCGCCGCGTTCATCAACAGTATGGCAAAAGTTACCCCCTCCGGATAGCCACCATAGATGCGTATCAGCATCGTCAGCACACCACATCCAATGCCGAACACAACCCTGCCGCCCGGAGTCACCGCCCCGCTCACGTAGTCGGTAGCCATGTAGAACGCACCCAGCATCAGGCTGCCGGCGAAAAGGTGAAACAGAGGGTTCACCCCGAATAGCCCGGCCAGAACTGCGACTGTCCCCAGGTAAGCGGTCGGAATGCGCCAGTCGATCACTCCCCGGGCCAGAAGATATGCAGCTCCGAGCAGAAGTGCCAGCACCGATGTCTCACCCAGGCTGCCGCCCACCCGCCCGACAAAGAGATCCGTCAGCGGAGTCATGACCCCCTCATACCTCAACAGATCCAGCGGGGTGGCGGTGGACAATGCATCGAATTCACCGGCCATCCAGTCTCCTGAACCAACGGGCCATCTCCACGTCGTCATAAGAGTGGGAAATGAGGCCACGAGAAAGGCACGACCCACCAATGCTGGATTGAAGATGTTCATACCCAGACCCCCGAACAGCGCCTTCCCCACGGCAATGGCAAAAATCGCCCCGACCACCGGCAGCCACAGGGGCACCCCTGGCGGAAGGCACAGGGCCAGCAGGAGGCCCGTAACCAGGGCACTCCCGTCCCTGATCGAAATCGGTTCTCCCCGCAGGCGGGCTATGCCGGCCTCCGTCGCCAGGGCCCCGCCGATTGCGCTGGCCGTAACCAGAGCAGCATCCATTCCAAAGAAATATATGCCCGCTACGGTGGCCGGCAGCAGCGCGATCACCACATCCAACATCAAACTCCGCACAGTGATCCCGTTTCGAAAGTGCGGAGACGGGGCCAGGGACAGCCCGGACGGATCGAGGTGTTGATCTATGTTCACAGCGTTTCCTCCTTACTCCCATACACCACTTCGCTCAGGTTTCCTCTCCCTACCGCTGTCTCGCGGCGGCCTCGGACTTGGCCAGTCGAATCCTGGCCAGTATCTGTCTGTTTGCCGGACAAGCATACACACACGACCCGCATTCAATACAGTCGAGCGGGTGGTAATCAAGTGCGGACTCATCGGGGTACACATCCAGATAAAGCGGCATCAGAAACGACGGGCAAACGTCCACGCACCGCCCGCAGCGAATGCAGGGCTGCTCGTCGGGCGAGGGAATGAGCCGCTCACTGAGCGCAACTACACCTGAACTCGCCTTGACAATCGGCATATCGACATCATATATGGCGAGCCCCATCATCGGCCCGCCGGATATTATCCTCGCGGGAGGTTCGGAGAATCCGCCCACTGCCTCAAGGAGATTGCGTATTGGCGTACCGACGCGGACCGCCAGATTCTTGGGATTTTCGATAACATCCCCGCTGACCGTCACCACGCGCTCGATGCAGGGCATTCCGGTTTGAATAGCCCGCGCGATGGCCACTGAAGTGGATACATTGTTAACGACCCCCCCTACATGCAGCGGAAGTCCACCGGACGGTACCTCCCGTC
>PWGR01000053.1 GCA_003554565.1 Clostridia bacterium | reverse complement strand
TGGCCGAGCTGGGATTTGTGGTGGTAACCATAGACGGTCTGGGAACTCCCCACCGTTCCCGCTCCTTCCTGGAGGCAGCCTGCGGTCGCGACTTCGGAGAGGCAGGCGGGCTGGAGGACCACGTCACCGGAATCCGGCAGCTGGCCGACAACCGTCCCTACATGGATCTCAACCGGGTGGGAATCTACGGTCACTCGGGCGGCGGCTATGCCTCCACACGCGCGATGCTGAAGTTCCCCGATTTCTACAAGGTGGCGGTCTCATCGGCCGGCAATCATGACCAGCGGGGCTATCAGGCGCTGTGGGGCGAGCTGTGGATTGGACTCATCGAGGGCGACAACTACGATCACCAGGCCAACGTAGATCTGGTCGACCAGCTGGCCGGGAAGCTTCTGCTGGTGCACGGGGATCTGGACGACAACGTGCACCCGGCCCTGACCATGCAGCTGGTCCACGCCCTGATCGAAGCCGACAAGGACTTCGACATGCTGATGCTTCCGGGACGCAATCACCTCCTGCAGGATCTGACCCGCCCCGGCGGCGAAAAAGAGAAATCAATTCGCTTCGATCCGTACTTCACCCGCAGGATGTGGGATTACTTCGTGGGGCACCTGAAGGGGGCTGAACCTCCGGAGTATAGGCTCAATTAAATGAACATGCATCTGCCGTCACTGCGCTCCGGCTCCCTCTCCGGTCTGAACATCATGGCATGTCTGTTTCCGATGAATAAACAGGACATGACCACGGCTTAATGGAAAAATGGAGCAATCCATCATGTGGGAAAGGGCGTGGACAGAAATGAAGAAGGTGTTCCTGAATGAGTTTTCGGGAAAAGAAATACAGCAGGGAATCGAGCAGGGTCGCATCGACTGTGCAATCACGGTATTTGGCGCCTGTGAGAGCCACGGACCGCACCTCCCCCTCGGACCGGATCTGTTTGTGCCGGCGGAGATCGCCCGGCGGGCAGCCATGCAACTGGACAATGTCGTGGTGGCTCCAGAAGTTCCCTTTGGAACCTCTCTGCACTACAATAAGTTCCCTATCTCGGTCACGCTGAAATACGAGACCTGCATTGCCATCGCAGAGGATGTTATCGAAAGCCTGATTGAAAGCGGTATTGAGCACGTGGTCATTCTGAATGGTCACGACGGCAACATACCCGCCCTGGAAATCGCAGCGCGGAATGTAAAGGATAGATACGAACACGCGACAATCGTATACATACCCGCGTGGTGGGAGATCACCCGGGCCCGGATGCCGGAAAGCTTTGATGTCTGGGACGGGCTCGGACATGGCGGCGAAGGAGAAACCTCTATCACCATGGCCGTAAAACCGGACCTCGTTGATCTGGATGAGGCGGTCAGCCAGGTACCTCACGACATCATTGAACTGCAGGATTTCATGACTGTCATTTGGGATATTGGGGAGCTGTCTGAAACAGGTGCAATCGGTGATCCCACCAGGGCCTCCAGGGAAAAGGGCGAGAAAATGCTCGACATCGTGGTGGATTACCTGGTCAGTCTGATACGAAAACTGGATGAACGGGACTGGAAATACGAACGGATATAATAGACTCACGCGATCCGCCTCGATTGGCAATAAGCAGTCTTCCTCCAGCCGTCATCGGTAGAATGAATGGGCTGAGTTGAGGCAGGAGCGGATGGGAAGATGCCGATCCCTGAATGTTTAGTGGCACCACAACAAAAGGATGAGATATTCAAAAGCGACACGGATCCTTCCACGCCTCCGGGTGAGCAGCATTCCGGATGGAATTTGCATCTACCGCAGAGGGGTTGACTCTGCTGCTGGAGCATCTGCTGGTCGCGAGCGGTATTTCTCACAGATCCCGTGATAACAGAACAGGACAGACTGATTCACCGAAAGGATGAATGCCTTGAGCACTGAGGAGCCGAGATTTATTCTGGACATCTCACGCAGCCTGTCGCATGATTGTGCCGCATGGCCTGGTGACACGGAATTTGAGTTGACGTGGAGGCAGCGTATGGACAAAGGTGATACCGTCAATCTATCATCTCTGACTCTGAGCCCGCACGGTGCGACCCATATGGATGCACCGCTGCACTTCACGCCCGATGGTGCAGGGATGGATGAGATCCCGCTGAGGCATTTCATCGGCCCATGCCTGGTCCTCGATATTTTCGAAACATGCACAGAGGGATGCGGATCTGTACCGCTCAAACGTGAGCTGATGGAGCAGACCCTCGCCACATGCGCGGGAAAAGATGATATCTTACCCAGGATACTCTTCAAAACCGGATATACACCGGGCCGGACCTTCAATCCTCTATTCAGCCCGTTTACCGGTGGCGCGATCCGGGCGCTGGCGGAAAGGGGAGTGAAACTAATAGGAACAGACGCCCCGTCCATCGATGCGTATTCCAGCACCGATCTGCCGGCACACCGCGCCTGCGCCGACGCGGGGATCTGCATACTGGAGCACCTCGAGCTGTCCGGGGTCACGCCGGGCCCCTACCGGCTCCATGCCGCTCCGCTGAAAATAGACGGCGCGGAGGGGGCTCCCGTCCGTGCGGTCCTCCTGCCTGTAGAAGGATGACACGCCTACAACTCAGGGCTTCATGCCCTGGTAGAGGCAGTTCACGGCCAGCCCGGCCAGCTCTTCCGGCCAGTTGTCGCCGTCCGCTTCCGCCACCAGCTCATCATATTCCCAGAGCCGCGCCGCTGCCAGAGACTCCACGGTTCCCGATATGATGTGGGCCATCATGAGGGGGTCGGCGGCACGAATTTCTCCCCGCTCGATCCCCGCTCTGACCAGACCCGTCAGCGCCTCCATTATGTCCTTCTTTATACGCAGGGCCTGCCGCTTGAAATCACCGCCGATGTCCGAGGTTCCCCTCAACAGGAAGCTTAGCTGTCTACGCCTCCTGTCTGCTCCCCCCAGCACATAGGTCAGGAGGTGGCGCAGACGCTGCCTGACATCCCCATCTTCTGCGACGATCTGCTCGATCTGTGTTCTGTAACCCTCCAGCACATCGAGCAGGATGGTATCCAGCAGTTCTTCCTTGCTCGAAAAATACAGGTAGATGGTGCCCTTGCCGACACAAGCTTCGGTGGCCACATCCTGTATCGTTGCCTGCCCGTACCCGTCCTGGGAGAATACGGTCAGCGCCGCATCCTTGATCCGCTGCACCTTGTCATCTCGCTCCCGACCCGAAAGTGTCCTCTCCACGTTCTGATCCTCCTTCCATGTGGTCATCCAACGCCCCACCCGGTCCATAGGAGTGGTGAAATCGCGCCTTGGCCATCTCATGCGAGTGAACGGCCTCGAGGTATTGTGCGTCTGCACGGACCCGTTCCGCGTACGCGGTGAACAGCTCCAGGCGAGTCGCCATATCCTCGGTGTGCTTGCTCGCCGTCTGTCGGTATTCCTCGACTGCCGCTTTTGCGTTCGCCTCACGTTCCCGTACCAGCTGCTCCGCGCTCTGCACCTCCCGGTACAGATCCCGCACCTCGGATTCGATCTGGCTCTCCAACAACCGGCGGGCCAGCCCGGCTTCCCGCACATCCAGCTCCGCAATACGCTCTGCGTACTCGTCGTTATCGCCGCCGGATCCGAACCCCTCGAATCCGGGAATCAAATCCGGGGGCAGGTCAACCGGCCAGCCGTCGGGATCGGACGGGTACTGGCGGGCGAGATCCAGCCGGTATTCCGCCAGATCTCTCATCTCGGCGACTTCCTTCAGCTCATAGCGCTCCTCCAGCGCCTGCTCTGCCTTATGACCCAGCCTGACATCGCCCAGGGGTTCAAAGACGGGTCGACGGGCGCTCAGCTCGATCGGCACATGCTCATCATAGCCCAGAAGGATGCGGAGGGCACGCTCGGCCTTCTCGCGCGCAGCTCCCACCTGATCTGAAAGGGAGCGGGCCGCCTCCAGCCGGGCCTCGGCCCGGAGAAGCTCCTCCCGGGAGATCATGTCCTCCTCCCGATATACTTCCGCCGCCCGCAGGGCCTCCGCCGCCGCCCTGACCCCGGCGCGGGCGGGACGGGTCATATTCTCTGCCGTCTGCAGCGACCGGTAGGCCAGCTGCACCTGCATGCGCACATCCTCAATGGTGGCCTCCTCCTCGGAACGGGCCAGCCGGTGCGCACTCCTGGCCTGCCGGGGATAAAAGTACTTCACGAGGGCCATCTGGTAGCTTTGCACCGCATCATCTGAAATTTCGTCCGCGGCATCCGCGGCCTGCCGCGACTCCAACCTGGCCCGTTCCCGGCGGACCTCCGCCATCTCGACAGGGGGAAAATTCTCCAGCGCTCGATCCACCGCCTGCCGCATGGAAATGTCCTCTGACGATGCAACCAGGGGATGGGCGCCGACGGCAACAAGAGCAAAAAGAATGAGCAGGCCCGCAGCTGGAACCAGAAGTTTCCTGTTCACCCTATTCATCGGGACTCTCCTCCTTCGTTGGTATCAGCGTACTGTATGCACAGGGTATCACCAAGAGCGTCAGCGCGGTGGATATGACCAGTCCGCCCAGCACCGACACGGCCATGGCATTCTGCAGCTCCGATCCCGCACCACCCTCCAGCGCCATGGGAAGAAGGCCCAGCACAGTGGTGCAGGAGGTCATGAGGATGGGGCGGAGGCGGACGCCTGCGGCCCTGGCTACGGCTTCGTCCCTCTCATAGCCCCGCCCCCGCAGCTGGTCTATGTAGGTGATCATCACGATGCTGTTGTTCACCACGATTCCCGCCATGCCGATCACACCAACAATGGCCGGCACGGAGAGGGGTAAGCCCCAGGCGGTGAGGCCTCCAACCACCCCGATTAGCGCAAGAGGTATGGTGGCCATAACGATCACCGGGTGCCGAAACGACTCGAACTGCGCCGCCAGGACCATGTAAACCAGGACACATCCGGCGACAAATGCGTATCCCAGCGTCTCGAACGCCTCGTACATCTCCTCCGTCTCTCCCCCGTAATGCACGTCATATCCGGGCGGGAGACGCAGCTGATCCACATCAGCCCGTACATCATCCATCACCGCTCCCAGGCTTCTCCCCTCGAGGTCGGCGCTGATCTCCACCTGGCGCACCTGGTCACGGCGGGAGATTCTTATCGGCCCTGGTTCCGTCTGCAGGCTGCCCAGCTGTGAGAGCGAGACGATACTCCCAGTCGGGGTGAGCAGCTCAATGTCTTCAATCGAGGAGAGATCGCCGGCATAACGCTCCGGATACGCCACCCGGACATCAATGTCTTGTCCCTCGGTACCGTACCTGGTGGCAACCTCGCCCTCAACCGCGGCACGGACCATCATCGCCACCTGCCCCGCAGTCATCCCATACTCACCGGATCTCCGCCGGTCAACCACCAGGCGGATCTCGGGCGCTCCCTCCTCGTGCGAGCTGCGAGCGTCCACAATGCCGGGGATGTCCTCCACTATTCCCAGTATCTCCCCCGAGTGCTCCCGCAGAACGTCCAGGTCGTCCCCCAGCACGGAAACCGCCACGGGTGCTCCCATGGCCTGCTCCTCTCCCGCTATGCCCGACGCCAGGGACACCCTGATCTCCGCCCCCGGAATGCGGGTGAGACGCTCGCGCAGCTCGGAGACCACCTCTGCGGTTTCCGCCCTGCCCTCACCCTCATCGATGAGGCGAATCAGGAGGCCTCCCATATCGGAGGCCTCGCCATCCAGGACTCCTTCGCCCATCTGCTGACCAACAGACGCGTACGAGTGCCTGACGTCTCCGCGCCCGGCCAGGATTTCCTCCACCTCGGCCACCACCTGATCGGTGCGGTCCAGAGCTGTTCCCCGGGGCATGCGGATCTCGACGTCAATTTCCCCCTGATCCATCTCGGGCAGAAACACACTGGGCATACCCATCCCCCCCCAGATGGCCAGGGCGAACGCAACGGCGGCAACCGCGAGGACCAGGAATCTTCGCCGGAGCGCACGGCGCACTATACGATCATATCGCCTGCCCATTCGCGCCTGCACCCGCGCGCTGCGATCTGCGATAGATCCCCCGGCACGGCGTGGCCGCCCAAGAAACAGGGCGGCAATCATGGGGATGAAGGTGAGAGAGACGAAAAGCGAGCTGGCTAGGGCAAAGGAGATGGTCATGGCCAGCTCGCGGAAAATCTCCGCCGCCAGCCCCTCAATAAGCAAAACGGGCAGAAAAACTGCCACAGTCGTCAGGGTTGATGCAGTCACCGCCCCGGCCACCTCGCCGGTACCCTGCAGGGCCGCATCGGCGCGGGACGCACCTTCTTCCCGGTGTCTGAATATGTTCTCCAGGATCACAATGGCGTTGTCCACCAGCATCCCCACACCCAGGGCCAAACCGCCCAAAGAAACCAGATTCAAGGTGATACCGGAAAAGAACATGAAAGCAAAGGTGGCGATGACAGAAATGGGGATGCCGAGTCCTATGACCAGGACGGTCCTGGCGTCAGTCAGAAACAGGTACAGTATCAACACCGCCAGCAGTCCCCCGTAGAGGACGTTGCTGCTGACCGTCGCTATGGAGCGGTTGATGAAATCAGACTGGTCACGAACCACCACCAGGTCCGCATCCTCCGGCAGCTCCCCCGTGAGCTCGTTCAGAACGCGATGGATCTCAGATGCGACGGCAACCGTGTCCGCGCCGGACTGCTCGCGGATGGACAGGGTCACCGCGGGGCGGCCATCCAGCCGGGTGCGGGTCTCGGTCTCGCTTTCCCTCAGTTCAACGCTGGCCACATCATCCAGGGCGACGGTAGCTCCTCGCGGGGACTCGATGGTCACAGAGCGAACATCTTCCAGGGAGACGAACTCACCCACTGTCCGCAGCGTCAGCCGTTCACCCGCCTCGGTGAAATGACCGGCGGGCAAATCCACGTTCTCCTCCTGCAGGGCTGCTGAGACCTGCATGTGGCTCAGACCGTGGGCGTTGAGGCGAACCGGATCCACCTCTACCAGGATCTCTTCCCGCACCTCTCCCTCAATATCTACCGCGGCGACGCCTTCGATCCTTTCCAGCCGGCCCTCAATCTGCTCGGCCATCCGGGATATTTCCACGAGGTCGTACGGCCCAGAGACACTGACCCGCATCACCGGGAGCATGGCCGGATCAGTCTTGATCACCACCGGGGCAGAGGCCTCGTCGGGCAACAGATCCCGCACGTGATCTATGGCCTCCCGCACCTCCAGAGCCGCGAAGTCTATGTCCGTTCCCCAACCAAACTCTGCCAGAATAATCGAGGTTCCCTCGAGTGAATCAGAGGTTATATGCCTCACCTCACCGACGCCGGCCAGCGATTCCTCCAGGGGGCGCGAGACCAGGCTCTCCACCTCGTACGGGCCAGCCCCGGGATAGTCAGTAATCACAGCAACCGCGGGAAAGGCAATATCGGGAAGCAGGTCGGCGGGGATGTTGACGAGGGCAACCAGCCCGAGGAAAACTACTATCAGGACAACCATCAGCGTTCCAATGGGACGGTTGATGGCCAGGCGAGTAAACGGCATCACTCTCTCTCCTCAATCACTTCGACCGGCGAGCCGTCCTCCAGGTACTCGAGCCCGTAATGCACCACCGCGTCACCCCCCTGCAACCCGCTGGTAATCTCGGTATATTCTTCGTCCTGCAGGCCCACTCGGACGGGCCTGCGGCGGGCCACATCATCCTCCACCACGAAAACGTAGTGCTCATCTGCCCGAGCACTCACAGCACCCCGGGGCACAGCCAGGACATCCCGGACTCGCTCCCGGACGAACTGTACCTCGGCCATCATTCCGGGCTTGAGCTGCTCCCCCGGGTTTTCAACCAATACACGGACCGGATACTGGCCGCTCTCCGGCTCCGGGGCCGGCGCCACCTCACTTATGACGCCCGTGAACTCCCCATCGATCGCCTCCACCTCAACTGCGACCTCGTCTCCCACGGTGAGGGCTCCCACCACACGGTCGGTAACCAGGGCGTCGACCCTGACCGGGTCCATATCTACGATGCCCACTGCGGCCATCTCGACGCCCAGCATATCTCCCGGGTCAACTGTGACGTAAGAAACGGTGCCGCTCATCGGGGCGCGTATGACAGTATCCTCGACGGCCTGCCGCACGCCCTGCACTGCGGCCTCGGCCTCCCGGACCTGCGCACGGGCCACCTGCACCGTCTCCTCGTCAGGACCGTCCAGCGCCAGCTGCAGGTTCGCCTCCGCCCCCTCCAACTGCGCTCTGGCGGATTCATATGCACTGCGTGCCTCCTGCAGCTCGGCACCAGATGCAACATCCCGCTGGTACAGACGCTCAACCCGCTCGTATAACCACTGAGCAGATTCCACTGCCGCCTGGGCTCCGTCCCGGGCCGATCGCAGCTGATCTATTTCCTCCTCCCGGGCTCCGCGTTTGACCTGGGACAGCTGCGCGCGAGCTGCTTCCAGCACCGCCTCCGCCTGCAGCACCTGGGGCTGCACATCGACATCATCCAGGCGAACGAGGGCATCCCCCTCCTCCACTTCTTGGCCCATCTCGACGTAAACCTCCCGCACCTGACCGGAAATCTTCGGAGTCAGATCCACTGATGCCCGGGCGGTGATCCGGCCGCTCATCCGGGCAGTGCGCTCAATGTCGCGGCGAGCAGCACTGGCTACCTCCACGACCACGGCAGCGGCCCCAGCATCATCCCCGGCCTCTCCCCCTGCCTCTGGAAGGCGGGGAAAAGCAAAGATGACGATGCCGGCCCCGATCACCAGGACCAGGGCGGCGGTGGCAATCAGCCACCTCCAGGTGCTGTGGTCAACTCGCTTCTGCGTCTGCTGCATGACTGTGGACCTCCAAGTGAAGCATTAAAACTGACCGGTCAGTCTATGACCCGATTATACGGCAAGCTGTGCTCTCGCGCCAACCGCGGGTGTGTCTACCTGAAATAGAAGTATGCTGGGAGGTGCAGGTTCACGCAGGGATACAGCGGACCAAATGGCGAGTCGCGATTCGGGCGGTTGGTAAACGGGCGGCGCCGGGGTGGTCGCCGCCCGTGCGGCAGTCCTCAACCTGAAACAGCCGGGCCGCACTACTGCTGTTTGGGATCCAGGGCATCCCGCAGGCCGTCACCGACGAGGTTAAGAGACAGTACTGTCAGAAACAGGCCGATACCCGGAAACGTGGCCACCCACCACGCCCGGTGCAGCACCCGTCCTCCGTCGGTCATGATGTTGCCCCAACTCGGAACGGGAGGCTGGGCCCCCAGCCCGAGGTAGCTCAGCGCTGCTTCGATCAGAATCGCCTGAGCGATGAAGAGACTGGTCTGGACAATGAGCGGCGGCAGTGCGTTGGGCAGGATGTGTCGCCAGATAATCCGGAACTCGTTCATGCCCACTGCCTTGGCGGCCTCAACGAAATCACGATCACGCATTGCCAGAAACTCCGCCCGGATTATGCGGGAGGGAGCGGTCCAGTACACCAGGCCAATGACCAGAATGGTAGTGGATATGGCCGGGCCTACGAAGGCAATAATGACCAGAATGAGAAAAATGGCGGGCATGCACATC
>PWGR01000130.1 GCA_003554565.1 Clostridia bacterium | reverse complement strand
CAATGTGATTGAGACGCCTCCGGAGGACCGCCTGCCGGTGTCCACTTACGTGGCCGAGTATGATCCTCCGATGATTGCCGATGCCATCCGGAGGGAGATGGATCGCGGGGGACAGGTGTTCTACGTCCATAACCGTGTGTACAGCATAGGTCGTGCTGCCCGTCGCGTGGAGGAGCTCATGCCGGAGGCCCAGGTCGCTGTTGCACATGGTCAGATGCCGGAGACCCAGCTGGAGGGGGTAATGGAGGATTTCGTGCGCGAGCAATATGACGTTCTGGTCTGCACCACCATCATCGAGTCAGGTCTGGACATTCCTAACGTCAATACGCTCATTGTCGAGGACGCGGATCGCCTCGGGTTAGCCCAGCTCTACCAGCTGCGTGGAAGAGTGGGACGCTCGGACCGCATTGCCTACTGCTATCTGACCTATCGATCGGCGGCTGCCGTGCAGTCGCTGGCAGCAGAGCGCTTGAGCGCGCTGCGGGAATTTACCGAGTTGGGTTCGGGATTTCGTCTCGCCAAACGTGACCTCGAGCTGAGAGGTGCGGGAAATGTGCTTGGAGCCGAACAGCATGGCCACATGATGGCGGTGGGTTTTGACCTTTACACGAAAATGCTGCGCGAGGAAATCGAGGCACTGCAAGGTGAACGTAAGCCGCCGCTGCAGCGGCCCGCAATAGAGATGAATGTTGATGCGTATCTTCCAGAGGCGTATGTGCCTAGCAGTCACCAGCGCATAGCCCTGTATCGGAGGATCAACGACATAGAGGATTCCTCGGAAGTGTCGGACGTACTGGATGAACTCATTGATCGTTTTGGCGATCCGCCGCCGGCTGCTGTGAATCTGATCCGTCTCGCGGGCCTTGTTGCTTCAGGGGCAGAATGCGGGGTGTTGAGCCTCGCACAGCGAGGAGATGGGATGACCCTGGATCTTGCCCCGGGTGAGGGCGAAAATGTTGACTGGGATTCTCTGGCTTCAGATCATGGCTTGAGGTGTTTTGTCAGTCGCAAAAGAGCAGGTGGTGGGAGGGTGAGAGTACCCTTTCGCCTGCGGAAGGCGGAGGCGGCAGATCTTCTGTCTTGTGCCGGGAAGCTCCTGCAGGATCTGGCCCGGCTCAAGCGACGCTGATGTGACCCGGCAGCTTCGTTGCGATGTGCAACAGACTCTGCGGTAGATGCCCGGGGAACACAGTATATGGCAGCATTGCTGTATACTGTAGGTTGTCCCCTGCGCTGCGATTCCCAAGAAGGGCGGCAAATGATATTCTGGGCACGTACTCGTTCCCGTTCGAGGAGCATCGGGCGGGGGGAATCTGTGGGCCGGGCCCCGTTCGGGACCATGTATGCGGGTAGTGTCAGCCGCATATCATTTTAAGATACCATTGATTGAGCGGTGATGGATCACCCATGCGACGTGACAGTTTCTTGCGCGGAACTTTCATCCTGCTGATGGGGAGTCTGATAAGTCGAGTATTGGGGGCCGTCTACCGGTTCATTCTTCCCTGGTTGATGGGAGGCGGCGATCAGGGTGCCTACGGCATGGCTCTGTTCGGGATGCCCTACTCCATCTACTCAATTGCTCTCGTGCTATCGACAATGGGAGTGCCCCTCGCCATTTCCAAGCTGGTGTCCGAGGCCAGGGCTAGGAATGCCCCGGGGCAGGTGCGCCGGGTTTTCTTCGTGTCCCTGGTGCTTCTGGCAGTGACCGGAGCAATAGTCTCGACGGTACTGTACCTGATTGCCCCGTTTCTCGCGCACAATGTGTGGCAGAACCCGGATGCATACTTCGGCATGGTCGCCCTCGCGCCGGCGGTGTTCTTTGTGTCCGTTATGTCGGCCTTCCGGGGTCTGTTTCAGGGTCTGCAGACCATGACACCGCATGCCGTATCGCAGATAGTGGAGCAGATAGTCCGGGTTGGAACCATGTTTGTACTGGTGACAATTCTCGTCCCGTTTGGATTGGAGTATGCTGCGGCGGGCGCTACATTCGGCGCCACTACTGGTGCAGTTGTGGGTGTCATCTATCTGTTCATTATTTACTGGATATATCGACGGACGCTCTGGCGGGGAGGGATCGGTTCAGACCGTGGCGCCCGGGTCAGCACCGCAAATCTGATCCGGGAGATCGTCGGGTTTGCTATTCCCATTTCTGTAAGCGGAATTATCCTTCCGCTTATGCGCTTTGTGGACGCAGCAGTTGTGCCTTCCCGGCTGATTGCTGTTGGTTACTCTGAAACGGCGGCGACCACCGCCTACGGATACCTGGAGGCTTACAGCTGGCCGCTTGTGAATGTGCCGGCGATCTTCACGACTGCCATGGTGATCAGCCTGGTGCCTTCTATATCTTCTTCTTTGGCCCGTGGCGACCGGAGTGGAATCCGTGATAAGGCGCTGGCTGCCCTGCGGCTGGGGTCTCTTATCGGTGTTCCGGCTGCGACGGGCCTTTACGTACTGTCAAGTGAGATTCCGGATTTTTTCTGGGGATCTCCCGAGGCAGGTCCGGTTCTGGCTGCACTTTCCGGCGTGGCGATTTTCTTGACCCTGCAGCAGGTATCCTCGGCCTCGTTGCAGGGACTGGGATATCCCATAATACCCATGAGGAACCTGATGGTCGGGGCGAGTGTGAAGTTTGCCCTGACCTGGGTGCTTACCTCTGTCCCGGTGTTGGGGGCGGCCGGTGCAGGCATCGCATCCGTGGTGGGATTTCTGCTGGCTGCTGCCCTGAATCTCGTTTCCCTGAATAAATACATCGGATCCTTCAGCATATTATCGTTTCTCTGGAGGCCGGTCATTGCCTCGGCCGTCATGGGTGCGGCAGTCCGGCTCATTGCCACGACGGTACATGTGCACCGCGGTACTGGGGTGGCAGTGATTGGCTCGGTTATTGCGGGAGTGGCAGCATACGGTATCCTGGTTCTGTTGATTGGCGGGGTCCGGTTTTCCGATGTGGCCATGGTTCCCCGCATAGGACCGAGGGTGGCATCGTTCCTGCGCGACCTGGGTCTGGTTCGGTGAGGTGACGCACTTTTGCGTGCGGGCAGTTCAGTGTGTGAATGAAGAATTCGATGATATAGGATGGGACGGGACGATATCCCGCCGTCAGAAAGGAGATGAAACTGTGGTGGTAGCTCGGGTGCTCTGGCGATTGCTGCCGCAGCTGTTTTATGAGTGACTCTACTGACCTGCAGAATGAAAGAGAAGATGCGCCGCATCTGTATGTGGTCGGACTGCCAGGTGTGTCCCCCAAGGATGTGGCGCAGCCCACGCTGGAGATTCTTTGCTCAGCCGATGTGGTCATGGTTCCTTCTCCGTACGTACGGGATGTCCTGACCAGAGTCGGGGTGACACGAGTGGAAGTCGTCGATGCAGAACCGCCGGCGATAGATGCTCGCAGTTGCACGGTATATTGCTCGTTCGGTGCGCCCACCTCAACTGATGTCCGGGTCCGAAAACTGCGGAAGGAGGCTTTTGCGTGCGGGATGCAGATTGACGTGCGCGAGTCTCATCCGCTTACATGGCACCTGAGGCGACGCCTGGGAGAGGGATGGCCGTTCGAGGGAGGCGACCCGGGTCTACGCTGTCTCAGCCCAATGCAGCTGTCTGCTGGACTGTCAGGGGGTGAGGCTCAGTGGGTGGAGGGCCTGTACAGTGATCGGGATATCAGTGCTGTGGGCGAGAGCCTGCGGCGCCAGTACCCACATTCTCACGCGGTCCGGATGTTCGATGTTCTTGCCGCCTTCCCTGGAGACGGGGGCGAGGAATTCACCCTGAAGTGCGTTGAGTCCAGGGTCCAGCCGGGCGGGAGGTTCGTACTGTACATTCCGGGCCTGGATCTGCCCCGAATGGCACGTGATGATCTTGTGCCGGCTGGACAGGCCGCCTCCGGAATCTGGGGGGTGGTGCATAGGCTCCGGGCTCCTGGTGGCTGCCCCTGGGACCAGAAGCAGACGCACCGGACCCTCCGTCCTTTCCTCCTCGAGGAATGTCACGAACTGGCGGCTGCACTCGAGCGCGGTGATGCGGTCGAAGTGGAAGAGGAACTGGGTGATGTGCTCCTTCAGGTGGTGCTGCACGCGGTGATAGCCTGCGAGCGCGGCGAGTTTGGGGCGGCTGATGTCATGATGACCCTTGCACAGAAAATGACCGAGCGGCACCCACATGTCTTTGCTGGTCTCGAGGTCAGCGGTGCGGATGATGTGGAGACAAATTGGGAGAAGATAAAGAGCAAAAGCAGCAATGGCGCCGGGCGGTCGCACCTGGCGGGGATACCTGAAACTCTGCCCGCGCTGCTGCAGGCGGAGAAGATGCAGAGTGTCGCCTCCCGTGTGGGCTTCGACTGGGATGATGTTCGGGGACCGGCCGACAAGATAGACGAAGAGGCCCGGGAATTCTCGCGGGCGCTCAAATCAGGGGACGGAGAGGTTACCGGCGAGGAACTCGGCGACCTCCTCTTCTCGCTCGTCAATGCCGCCCGACACCTGAACCTCTCGGCGGAGACCGAGCTTCTTGGGGCGGTTGAGAAGTTCCGCTCTCGCTTTGCGGCTATTGAGCAGGAGGCGGAACGAAGGGGATCAGAACTGGATGAGATGACCCTGACAGAGATGGATGAGATCTGGGAGCGAAAGAAACGTGGGAAATGAAGGATTGTCATCGATATACGTAGAAAAGGGTACGAAAGAAAGGATCTTGGTCGCATGGTTGCCGATGCAGAGGGCTTTCGAGCCCGGCTGTACAGGCAATATACCGAAGGGGGTGCTGTAATGCACAAGTCGGATCTAGTAGACGCGATTGCCGAGAAGGCGGGTCTGACGAAGAAAGATGCAGATAGGGCGCTTCAGGCAGCCTTGGAATCTATTGAAGATGCGCTGTGCGAGGAGGATAAGGTCTCGTTGATGGGCTTTGGTACCTTTGAGGTCCGTTATCGAGAGGAGCGCCCCGGACGCAATCCGTCTACGGGCAAGTCGATGACTATTCCCGCCAGCTATTCTCCGGCATTTCGTGCCAGCAAGAGCCTGAAGGACAAGGTGAACGACACTCTGACGAGCTGACGGCCGGAGTATAAGCAGCAAATACCTGGATACTTAGCTGACGGAGGAATCGGGGTATTTCCCCGGTTCCTCTTTTAGCTAGACGTCCGGCGAGTGCGCGGGGTGTGTGAATGATTGCCGAGGATCCAGTTCCCCCGTAGGATGAGATGATTGAGTCATTAGCCGGCATAGTGACAACGAGCACGAACAGCAGACGCGGACACGCAGGACCCGTGGTGTGGGGGGACGGCGGGGTGGCCCCGCCTTCCTGCTTGATTGGGGAGGGGTAAAATGTCCCAGATGAGGTTGGACAAGTTTTTGAAAGTGTCGCGAATTATCAAACGACGTACCGTTGCTAAAGAGGCATGCGAGGGGGGAAGAGTCAAAGTCAATGGGCAGACGGGCAAACCGGGACGTTCCGTCTCCCCGGGAGACAGGCTCGAAATTGCCTTCGGAAACCGGACTCTGGAAGTTGAGATCCAGGAGGTCAAGTCGCATGTTCCGGCATCCTCGGCACAGAGCCTCTATGAGGTGATCCGGGAAGAATACGCGGACGACTCTGACTGGTGAAGTGCCATTTCAGTTTACTCTGCCGCCCTGCTGCGCAAAATAGGTGGCGAGGAGGTTGAACACAATGCGAATGGTCCACGGGGCGGTATGGGTGCTTGCAGTGTTATTGCTTGTAAGCTCCGGGTGCGCTTTCTTCTTTGAACCCGGCGTACGCCGGCAGCGATCGGAGCCGGAAATAAGTCTTCGTCTCACCGAAGAGGATGAGACTGTGAATCTGCCGTTTGAGGAGTATGTGGCTGGAGTGGTCGCAGCAGAGATGGATCCAGATTGGCCGCGGGAGGCTCTGGGGGCACAGGCCATCCTGGCCCGCACCTTTGCGTGGAGAAAAATGCAGGAGGGCGGCGAGGAGGACCGTTACGGAACGGATGCCTCTGATGACGTCGAGAGCTTTCAGGCCTATGATGAGGACCGGATCACTGACAAGGTGCGCGAGGCGGTCGAGGACACCCGCGGGGAGATATTGGTGCACGATGGCGAACCCGCGCTGACCTGGTTTCACGCGGCATCGGGTGGGCAGACATGTGATCCGGAGGAGGGACTGGAGTACACTGAAGAGGAGAAACCGTATTACCGCCTAGTCGAGGAACCTGCAGGGGCCGATCTTCGCTCCTGGGAGGAAACCTTCGAGGAGGAGGAGATCATTTCTGCACTGCAGGAGATGGGATACAACGTCTCCTCTGTTGAGGAAATTGTGGTGGGGGAGCGGGGACCATCCGGCCGCGCCGTAAGGCTCCGTGTGAATGACCCCCCCATCTCGGCGCCTTCTTTTCGGATCAGCCTGGACTCTGATCGTCTCAAGTCCACAATGCTGGAGACCATCGAGGTAGCAGAAGATGGGTCTGTGACATTCAGCGGCCAGGGTCACGGGCACGGCGTCGGGTTGTCACAGGAAGGAGCGAAGACCCTGGCAGAAGAGGGGTCCTCTGCGGAAGACATAATTCAATACTACTATCAGGACGTCCGCATCATGACCATTTGGCCTTAAATGGTAATTGGTCATCACCGGTGGCCGGTTTTCATAGCATGTACCAGGGAACCTGATCTCTCGGCAAAGGAGGGATACTGTGCAAGACCGGCCCCCGGAGTTTGATGGTGAGGACGTTAACAGGGGAAAAGACCACGAGGTGGTGTTGCAGAACCGCAACAGGATAGGAATTAACGGCGTGCTCGGTGTGGACAGTTTCGATGATCGAGAAATAGTGCTGCAGACAGACTGGGGTGCGCTGGTCATTCGAGGAGAAGACCTTCACATCGACGAAATCAGCCTGGACAGCGGCAACTTTACCTGTACCGGCAACATTACGGGGCTACAGTATGCTTCTGGGGCACAGTCCGGCAGGCGCCAGGAGGGAAGCTGGCTGAAACGTCTATTTTACTGATCGATTAACAATGCATGTGTCTCCTTCATATCATGAGCTGTACGCTCGATGAGGGAGGAGGCGCCGGTGTGCCTGACGTGTACGGAAACCTGCTTGCGTTTTCGGTACTGTTTCTGACGGGCGGCCTGTGCGGATTATTTTATGACCTTCTGCGGGCCTTGACCTCTCCCCTGCGCATGCGAAGCCTGTTGATTGTAGTGCGGGATCTCCTGTTCTGGGTCCTTGTCGGTTGTTTTCTCTGCTTCGTCCTTGTGCAGACAGCAGACGGGCGGATGCGGGGTGCATTCCTGCTGTCGGCTGTCGGAGGTTCGGCGGCTTACTTCCTGATGTTCAGCCCGGTAATACTGCCACCGATGTGCCGACTGGCGCGGTCAACTCATTCTCTGATCCTGCGAGTTGCACGGTGTGTTGCATGGATTGCAAACCTCCCCGTAAGTGGTGTTCGGGGAGCCGGACGGCGGGGTGCGACATTATTTTCCGGAATCAGAGGATTGTGGGCCAAGCTGGGTCCGGCCAGGCCCAGGTACCCAGCCTAAGAGATGAGGGGGAGAAGAGATAGAAAACCTTCCACTATTCCTGCAGAGAAGAGCCCGGCCAAGATTATACCTCCCGCCAGGGCCAAAGAAGCCCTGACAGGCTCCAGCTGAAGAACAGCCGCACAGAGCGCGCCAGTCCAAGGTCCGGTTCCCGGTAACGGAATGGCCACAATGAAGAAAATGCCCCAGTAGCCCCATCGGTCGATAGTCACGTGATGGCGCCGGGTGATGTGAATCAGAAAATCCCGATAACGTGGCAGCCGATATTTCATCCAGCGGAATGCTCGCCGAAACAGGCCGGCTGCAGGGAGCACAACTGCGATACTGGACGAACTGCCGATGAGTACTGCCCACATGGCCTGATAACCACCGACAATGGCCATACTTACGCCAATTCTCACATCCCAGATCGACAGCAAAGCTACTTCTACCATGTAAGTCATCGCAAACCTCTTTCATTTGCGCCGCTCATTGATTATACCGCACCTTGCTCCCCGGGGAGCAAGGTCTTTGCCAATCCCGGTGGGGCTCCCGACCTGGCTCCGGCCAATATACAGTTCACCCCGGTGAGTCATCCGGAGCATACCAATTCTCCAACCTATTTTTATCATCCTCGCCCCGTCTTTCTGCAAGGATGCGTGTCAAATCCTGCCGGTGCTGCTTATGAGCAGTGCAGCTGAGTGTGTTTGCATATTTTGCGCTGAGAGTTATACGGGGGCTGGGCAAAGCGCTTCTTGCCTGTGAGGGGGCACGGTTGCTGCGGGTAGAGCACCGGAGGTCCGAACCCAGTTCCTCCGGTGCTTGTGATCCCATTGCTTCATTCTGTTTCACTACTGATGGACTGCAGAACCTCGGCCATTACTTCGGGATCAACAATTTTTTCCGGATCAATCAAGACCACCACTTCATCGTCAATGCGGGTTATGCCTTCAATCGGGGAATCATGAATTCGCGAAGTAAGATCGGTGGGGGGAGGGACTTCACCTGCATCCAGAGTACGGATGGCCGTTACCGCGTCGGTGGTAAAGGCGGCTTCGCGGTCCTGAACGCACACGCTCAACAGATGACCTTCACCGTCGCCTGTGCTCTTTGTATGATCATCGCCGTATAGACAGCGGTGCAATGAGGTTACTGGGAGAATACGATGTCCTACATCCAGGACTCCGGCAATCCACACAGGGCTATCTGGTACCGGCGTAGGATTGCGGTATTGCAGAACCTCCCTGACATAGTCGATTCGAATGCCCAGAAGCTTCCCGTTGACCCTGAAGAGTATCGCCTTCAGTTCCTCACCTTCTTCTGCCCGATCCATGCACGGTTCCCCCCTCTTCACTTACGGCTGCATTCGACATGCGCGGGACTTACTATTGGTATCGGATGAAAAGGGGAGCCTTGTTAGGGGGCGGGCCATTTCTTGAATAAGATGTGATCTCGTTCAGCAATTGCGAAGCAGCCGGACTCTGCTTTTGGCTTACGGGATCTCATCAACCTCGCCCCGCATCATTCAGGAAAGTACCATTCTGTGCTTACGTCGCCCGGCTCAATATCTGCTGTCTCCAGGATAATGATGAATGACTCGCGGATCAGTGCGTTAAACTCCTCTTTCTGATCATCGCTTAGAGTGGGGACGATGAAGAGGGCCCTTTGCTTGGGATCTTCTGTAAGATTTTTCATCCGTCGGATTATCGGATCGAGCTGTTCTGCCGCTTCCTCGGCTCGGCGGGAGAAATCAGGAGGAGGCTCTTTTTCCTCCAGACGATCCTTGAAGCGCCCAAGCGCCAACCATAGGCGGGCTATTTCATTGTCATCGGGTTCGCGCAGCCGGGGCACCCCGGTCAGTGAATGCAGGCGCTCATCGTGGTGTCCCAGGGCCATATCTACATATCGGATTTGTGTGCGAATTTCAGAAAAGCGTATCGTGAGATCATCTGAACCAGATCGTAGAGCCAGGGTGTTCTGTATTATGAGCATCTTTCCGACGAAATGATGGAGCCAGTGGAGTACACGTTCAGAGTGGTATGATGCTTTGACCAACCGAACACGCACGCCCACAAGGAGCACGATAATGAGGGCGGCGGCGACCAGCAGGAACGCAATACGACGTCTTCCCACGATCCT
>PWGR01000275.1 GCA_003554565.1 Clostridia bacterium | reverse complement strand
TCATCAGCGGCACCGGGAAGAACCTCACCAGCATGGACATGGCAGACGGGCGGTTGCAGCTGAAGGTGAGCTCCCGGATCAGACGGGGAGAACCGTGATGCGTACTGACTTCTCCGGCCCGCACAGATGCCCTGCGCAGATGTTCCTCTTGCGCAGCCAGATTTCCCACACCCACCAAGCAATAGGCCCCGGATAACCCCAGGTATCGCGATGGCAGCTCAGTATTTGATGCGCAGGTCTTGGTCCGCTCCACCGGCGTCACTTTCTCCCGAAGGCGGCGCAATGTACTGTACAGAGGGACGCCTCGGCGTCGGCTGTGGATACAGATCCATCAGCTCGTAGATCTCCTCCGGAAGCCCCACCTCGAGGGCGATCCCCAGCGCCTGCAGCTCGTCCACGTGCAGTGGGTAGTCGTGTGTCCATTGGCCCGAGGTCAGTGCTCGCGCGATTTCGATGGCCTCGTCCTTCCCGTACCTCCTCCGCAGGAGTTTTTCCACGTTGTGCCGGACCTGGATCATGGCCTTGCGCGCAATGTCGGCGCAGATCAGCGTGCTGTCATCGATCTGCGCCACCTCCTTCTTGCGCACCACCTCCAGGATGGAGGCGGCGGGGTACCCCCCCAGCTGGGGGTCAATGGGGCCCAGTACGGCATTGGGATCCAGTAGAATCTCATCCGCTGCCAGCGCCAGCAGCGTGCCGCCGGACATGGCGTAGTGCGGTACCATCACGCGAACCCGGGCCGGGTGCGCAGAAAGGGCCAGCGCAATCTGCTCCGCCGCCAGCACCAGCCCGCCGGGGGTGTGCAGCAGTATGTCGATCGGCACGTCATCCGGCGTCATGCGTATCGCTCGCAGTACCTGCTCGGAGTCCTCGATGTCAATGTGACGCTGCAGGGGGATGCCGAAGATGCTCAGAGTTTCCTGCCGGTGAATCATGACGATCAGGCGTCTACCATCCTCCCTCTGCTGTATCCTGCGCATCAGGCGAAGACGCTGTCCCTCCAGCTTTCCCCGGCGGTAGATCGGTAGAAGCGCCACAATGAAGATCAGAAAGATCACAACATCAAACAAGGAAAAACTCATAAATCGACCTCCTCACATGTACTCCGTTTTTCGGGTAACGGATCGTATATCAGACAATCGCGAAATTGGCAATGCCCCGATGTGTCTCAATGCCTACTGATTCGATAATCCGGAATCGAATCCCTGCGAGAGGGCTTCTGGCGGGCAAAAGGGGCGGCAGCAAGGCAGGAACGGTTGCCGCGCCACAGGAGAAAAGGAGGGGGTAGATGAGCAGCGCATCTAGCACTACACCTGAGGCCTATCCGGCTGCATTACCCCGAAAGATCGCACCTCACTCCCCGAAAATAAGAGCAATACACCCGTGAGAAGGAGATCACATATGGCATTCACGTTGTCTATCGGCGAAAAGGCGCCAAATTTTTCCGCCGGCCACCGACGGTGAGACCTATTCGCTGGATGATTTCTCCGATGAGAGGGAGCTGGTGATATTGTTTACCTACCTGCACGACGAAAGCCAGGGCGTGGCCCGTACGGGGCGCTCCGTACCCCCCACTTCTATCTGTTCGACGGGGACCGCAGGCTGGTATACACCGGTCGAGCCCTGAATAACCCCGGTGAACCGGAGAAGAGCACCTGCCGTGACCTCGAAGTAGCACTGGAGAAGTCTATCAACGAAGAACCCGGAAGCAAGTCCCTGGCCAACCCGCTGGGCTGCAACGTGAAGTGGGACGGCAGAGATCTCCACTGGGTGCCGCCAGAGACGGAGGACATGGTGAAGTAGCAAGCAAAATAGCGGAAATGCGGGAGCGAATCCATCCGGGGGGGAGATCCGGGAGGTTGAGCCGTACTGTGAAGAAGACCACCAAAAACGGAAGAGGTAGCTATGTGATCGGGGTTTTCAGACCAGAACATCCACAAGGCGGACGTGAGAACGACAGCCAACAGGATGCGGGGCATTTCACCCCGGTGCAAGGCTATCCGTGATCTTCCCAGCAGCCGAACTTTTTTGACCTCACCGGATACTCCGGCAATGCAGACTGGGCCAAGACCGTGAACGCCCATGCCATAACCGGGAGCGCAGGAAGAGGCTCAGGGCCACCGTCAGGAGCAAGGCCGCAACCACCAGGACGAAGGGAAGAAGGCAAGGCTATCACGCCCGAGCGCGACAGCGAGTCCAGAATCCCGATTCCGATGAGAACCCCGAACTGCAGCCAGTTCGTCACGACCCAGGCGGAGTTGCTCTCCGTATCCTCTGCAGGATCAGCTTTTTGTGCAGCAGGGCAGGCGGATCCACCTGCTCAGCCTCGTCGTTGTCTCCGGTGACCGGGTGCAAGCGGCTGAGACTCAAAACAAGGATGGCGCCGCCTGTGGCGAGGACCAACAGGGCTACTCGCCAGCCGGACGACGCAACCAGAACACCCGCGCCTTTGGGAAAGAGGGCCTTGCCCACGTCCCGAGAGAAGTTAAATGCACCTATGCAGGTAGTCATCCGGCCACGCGGTGCGAACTTGCAAGCCAGGGAGCTGCCCACCTAGGGGTTCGCAGACTCACTTATCCCTGTACATCCGCGCATCGGCCTCATCGAAAAGGTGGGTGAGATCCTCCTCCGCGCGGCACTTGGTCGCACAACCAACGGCGACTCCCAGGAAAAAGGGAAGCGACCCGGTCTGATCGAGCGACTCGACTGCCGCGCGGATCCGGCCCACAATCGCAGCCGCCTCCCCGGCATCGGTGTCAGGAAGCAGGGCAGCAAATTCGTCCCCGCCCACCCGGGCCACGATGTCCTCGCTCCGCGTCACCGAATCGAGTATCTGGCCGACAGAGCGGATGACCTCGTCTCCCTGGCGGTGACCATACACATCGTTTATGGACTTGAGGCTGTTGATATCGACCACGATAATACTGACGGGAAGCTGCCGCGGCGTATCGAGGCGCGAGAGCTCCGCATCGAAGAAGCGGCGATTGTAGAGGTTGGTGACGGGATCGTGCAGGCTGAGATGAACCGCGGCCTCCTCCCTCCTGCGGACTTCGGTGACATCGGTGAGCACCACGGCCACGCGCCCCTTCTGGGGGCGGTAGGCGGAGAAGACGAGCCACTTCCCCCGGGGATCCAGGTACCAGTCGAAGCGATCCGCATGCCCCTCGATGAGAGCGCGTCGCATGCGGGACTCGACCTCTTCCGACTCGGGGAATAGTTCCGACCAGCTGTGACCGGAGACTTCCTCCGGACAAAGATCGAACAGGGCGCCGAATGCAGTGTTGCACTCCCGTATCTTGTAGTCGATTACCCTCCCGGATTCTTCGGAAAAAAGCGGCCTGCAGTGGGCAAATCCCGCGGTCATATGGGTGAACAATCGCCGGTACTCCTTCTGGCTCACGGCGAGGTCCCGGGCTATGCTGTACCTGGTCCGGGCAATGTAGTAGGAGGCGGCGGCCACGAAGGTGAGAGAAAGGAGATAGGCCCAGCGGTTGAGGAGGGAGTGCGGTGCCAGAGCCGCAGAAATTGCGACCACCACAACAATCACGATGTTGAAGGTGAGCACCACGGGCCCAGGCTCGAAAATGAGATTGGTCATCATCACGATGACCACAATGCTCATGGCCACATCCAGGCGGAACTGGTGCAGGTGTGCGGCGTGCAGGGTGCGGACAGTGGCGAGAAAAATCAACGCAAAAAGATAGTTGGGAAGATTTTTCTTGACGGAATGATTTATGTATGACAGGACCAACAGCAGCGCACAAAAGACGGCGGTCGCCACTCGTTCCGTCATGAACAGGGGATCCGGCGTGCCGTCGGCGGTCTGGTAGACAATGCCGAATACCAGATAGGCAACCGCACCGACGACTAAGAGCGAGCGATGAATGCGCAGGGGGTCCGCATCGCCTGCAAGCTGCATCCAGCCACGTACGGTATCGGTTATGCGTGTCTGCATAAAGACTCCCCACTTCCATTTTCCGCTGGCGTTTTGCGCCAGACAGCAATCGCACCAGACTCCGGGCGACAATGACGCAAGGGGGCAACCCCCCAAGCATTTTCTTTGCACCAAAAACTTCGTCACACCTGCGCCGACACAGCAATTGTACAGCGCAGGCCGTCAGGGGCAAACCGTAAATTCCTGTTTGGTACCCCGTGAAGAGCGCAACCAAGGGGGCGTCTTTCTTCGGGGGGTTTCCCCAGCGTGATCAGGGGTTCCCGGGAATATCCTCACAAAAGTCGAACCGCTGACGGGAAAAGAATGGGAAAACCTGCAAACGTAGTGGCCCCTGCGCAGAGTACAGTCAGGTCGGTCGCCTGCACAGAGGCCTCACTCCGCGCAGATCTTCCTGGTTGTTATCATCCGTACGAAGGCCTCCGCAATCTCCGGATCGAATTGCGTACCCGCGCAAGTCTGTATTTCCGCAAGGGCTGTTTCCCTGCCCAGCGCTTCACGGTAAGGACGATCGTGCGTCATGGCATCGTAGGCATCGACGACCGCCAAAATCCTCGCCAGAAGCGGTATCTCGCCCGCTTTTAATCCCAGAGGATACCCCTCACCATTATACCACTCGTGGTGATACAGAATGGCCTCGGCTACGGACGCAAATTCCGGGATGCTGCGCGCTATGCGGTAGCCTATCTCGGGGTGCCGCTCGATCTGTTCTCGCTCCTCACCGGTCAGATATCCCGGTTTGAGAAGAATCTCGTCAGATATGGCCACCTTTCCGATATCGTGCATCTGCGCGAGCAGGTCCAGGTTGTTCAGATCGTCGTCGCCCAATCCCAATTCCTCTCCCAGAGCAGTGCTTGTCCATTGCAACCGGTTGATGTGCATCCGCGTCTCCAACGATTTTTCTTCCAGGACGTTGGTCAGCGAGTGTATGATTGAGTGTCTCACGCTGTCCTGTTGCAGTATCTTGTCCCGGTACATCTGCTCCTCTGCTTCACTGAATAAGCTCCAGATATCCTCTTCTTCTTCGTACTTTGTGGCGACTCCGATCGACAAAGAGATAGTAAAATGCTTATGATCACTCTGCCTGCAGCACTCGCGTAGCCGGCCCGCTATCTCCTCCGCCTCCCCGAGCGAAGTACGGGGAAGCAGTATGGCAAACTCATCGCCTCCGATTCGTGCCACAACATCCTCCCGCCGGCAACCTTCTCTCAACGTCAGAGCCACTTTCTGCAGGAAGCGATCTCCCTCCTGATGACCGAAGGCATCGTTGACAAGCTTCAGGCCGTTGATGTCGGCCATGACAATGGACAGAGGTCGCTGTCGCGCCGCATCCAGGTGACTGACCTGCTCTTCAAAGTAGGCCCGATTGTACACGCCGGTCAGCTGGTCGTGGAAGCTGAGATAGTGCAGCTGCCGCTCCGCCCTTCTTCTCTGGGTTATGTCCCGGATAATTACCAGCTCGGCAGGGTCCCCCTGGTACGTTATCATATTGGCATTTACTTCCACATGCACCCTGCTGCCGTCCTTGTGTTGTAGTTCCGCTTCGTAAATGTCGAATTCAGACTCGCTTCCGTCGGCAGGCGGGCCGAGTGATCTCAGATACCCGCTGGGATGGATGTGCTGCATCCACCTCGAGCCTATGACTTCTTCCTTTTGCATCCCCAGCATTCTTTGCACGGCTGTATTAGCGTAGACGCATCTATCATCCTGCAGAATCACTATGACGTCATTGGCATTTTCCACAAGGGTTCGGTACTTCTCCTCGCTCTCCTGCAGAGCCTCCCGGGCTGCTTTCTCGGCAGTACGTTCCCGTACCGAACCGACCAGACGCACGGTCTCCCCGTCTTGCACAATGGGTGAAAGATAAACCAGGAAATATCTATCCTCGCCTTCGCAGGCCACATTGATTTCAAACAGATGGGGCTCTTGGTTCTTTTCACAAGCACGCAGGTGTCTTTGCAGATTCTCCCGCTGTGGGCTAGGAAACAAATCGGAGACGGAAACCTCCGCATGCTCACCAAGGGAGTGACCAATGATGCTTTCAAAGGGAGAATTGGCCTCCTTCAGCAAGAACTCCCCCCCGCGCGTCGGCTCGGCCAGAAACATTCCATCCTGGGCACCCTCGAGTATGACCTCGTAGCGAAAAGCCAGTTGCTCGGCCTCCCGGCGCTTCTCCTCCAGTCGGTTCTGCGCGCGGATACGGCGCACCGCAGCTGCAGCATGCGCCGCAAGTATCTCCAGCATCTCGGCATCTTCCTCGATGAAGGCTCCCACCTGCCGGGACACGCACTGAAATACACCGATATCCCCCATGGGCACGCTGACCATAGCGTGATAATCCGGCAACACCGGGGCGGCTTCTTCGTGTACCTGAATATCGTCGATGATAAAAGTTTGTTTCGTGCGATAGGTAAGGCCTGCAATCCCTTCACTCGGCGGGGCCGATGTCGTACCGTCTTCCGGTACTCCGGACGAATCAGCTCGCGACACCAACACGCCATCTTGCAGAACATCGATAGCTGACAGCGTCAGCGCGAGTATGTTTTCGGCCGCCTCTATGGCCAGGTCATACACCTGTTGCTCTTCTTCCACCTTCTCCAGCTCCAGCACCACATCGTGCAGCTTCCGAATGCGGTCTCTTGTCTCCCCCAAGCTTCTGTATGAATCAAATGTGAAACCCTTCTCTCCAGGCTTTTCAGTCATCTCTACCCCTCCCGAACAGGAACCGGATCTCGCCAGGTACTGCCCAGGACCCCGTAACCGTGAGAATGCATTCTCCGGCTCGCATCACCTGCTACATTGACCCACTCATTCTTCATGCTGCGATGCAGACGCGACTCGCACGGTGTATCCCGGCCCGGGACCCGATCTCTGCCTGTGCCCTGAACAAAGGCCCACTTCTGCCCCGACAGACCCGCACCTAGATCTGTCTTGCAAACTGAAGCAGCAATGCTCCGCAAATCCTCGTTACACGGACAATTGTGACCAAGTTGCAATAAACTCCCGCGCTGGTTCCCACCGGATCCTTTCAGAGGAGAATACAGAACAAGCGGGGTTTTCGCTTTTCGGGCCCGCCGCACACAGGTCCGGTATAGTTCCGATGCTCCGGATTCATCCGCCTTCATCAATCGGAAAGCGCCCCCCTTAACCTGTACTACCACAATCTACTCAGACCGTCGCGGAGTTTCCGCTGCAAATGTACAGGGTATTATCTATAGAGAAGTGAACAGGATACGGCGCAGCTGGTGCGTGGGGAATTATGACGCAAGTGCAAGCCAAAAACGAGTTCAGTTCATCAGGCAACCCAGCCGTCATAGCCAAGTGGCCGTAGACCTGTGGTTTTGCGCCCGTACCTTTCGCTACGTTTGCCTTTGTCGTGTGACGCAACTTGTTTACCCTGAATATACACCTTGAATATACACTTTCGACATGGATTCGACAAGTAGGATGGAATTTTGGGTGGTGTGCGTGCTGGTTCTCGGAGTGGTTTTCGCGCACTCAGAAGTGGTGAGGTGAATTTCGACGTTTGAGCAGTCGGCGGGTCCTTGGTTTGTCATGAAATGGGCATGCGCGGCGTTTTGCGCACAGGGGTCCCACGGTGCGTTGTCTTGCGGTTGAGTGTGTCTGGGCCTCAGGCTCCTGGTGCCATATCCAGCCAGGCATACCGAATCGTCCCGATTCAGGTTCGTCGCGGTGACGACCGGCGACTGCAGAAACCACGAAAGTCTGCCAGCATACCTGCCGGCTAACGGGGGCTGCACCTGCACACCTGCATACGGGGCATGGGCCTGCACATCGCTCGCCACTTCTACTGCACCGAAGACGACGCGGAGCATTTCCTGAGCCTTCCGTGAGGGTTTCCGATTCGACATGCTGAGCACATTATGCGACCGTTTCCGCTGTGAAGAGGAAAAATCCCAAATGACACCGGCCGCAGTGCCCGCGCTGCACAGCGGCGTGGCATCGTCCCGCCAGGGATCCCCGCGTCCGGCACCTGCAGTCCCGGACGCGGGTTCGTTCCGCCGGGCCTACAGGATCGATTTCACACCCGGGAGCATGATGTCGGGATCCACCTCAATATCAATCATCGCCGGTCCCTCATGAGCGAGCGCCTGATCGAGGGCGTCGCCCAGCTCATCCGCCTTCTGCACGGAAAAACCGCGCGCGCCAGCACTTTCGGCAAACGCGGCGAAATCCGGGTTCACCATCTCCACTCCGTACTCTGGATAGCCATCGCGGATCTGCTCTTTTTTGATGTTCTTGAGGCAGCGATCGTTGAAGACGACCACCGTCAGGTTCAAATCATGCATGGCCGCCGTGGTAAAGTCCGCGAGCGTCATGCCCAGCCCCCCGTCGCCGGCCAGACATACAACCTGGCGATCCGGGTTCTCGAAGGCGGCCGCAAGTGCCGCCGGCAGTGAGAACCCCATGCTGGCCATGGACGCCGACATCAGGGTGAACTGATCACCGGAACAAGAGAAGTATCTGTAGAACCAGTAGGTGTGATCTCCCACATCAACGCTGATGATCGCATCATCATCAACTCGCCCGTTCAGCTCCGCGATGATCCAACCCGGGTGCACGGGACTGCCGGCGTCAACGATTGCACCTTCGGCCTCCTCGCGCCACAGTCTGCGCGCATCACGCACCACATCGGCCAGCCCGGACTCACCTCGCCGCTGTTTCAGGCGGGGCAAGAGCTGGGCAAGGGTGGCGGAGACATCACCGGTTAGCCCCATCTGCACCGGGAAGTTTCGGCCCAGGCGGACCGGGTCGTGATCAATCTGGACGATCGGCACCTCCGGCGACAATAGGTTTCTTTGTCGGAAGCCTGTCCCCAGCACGATCAGCAGGTCGGCGCCGGACAACACCGTCGGTGCGTGGCGGTTGCCAATGGAACCGAGCACTCCCAGGGCCATCGGGTGATCCTCTGCGATCACACCCTTGGCCCGGGAGGTCGTCGCGATGGGCGCCCCAAGGCGATCGACCAGACCCCGCAGCGCGGATTCGGCCCGCCGCGCCCCCCATCCAGCGAAAATAGCGGGGCGCCTCGCCTCGTTGATCCGTTCTGCGGCCGCATCGAGATCGCTCTCCCGCGGTGTTATCCTGGGTCGGAACAGACGTTCCTCTTCATCCCATGACTCATCCACGGGCGATTCTCCCAACGCATCCGTGGGTAGACTGAGCACAGACACACCATTGTGCCCATACGCCGACTTGACGGCGAGACCGAACAGGCGCGGAAGCTGCGACGGCTGACTCAGAGTTTCGGTGAATACCGCAAAGGAACGGAACATCTCGATCTGGTCAATCTCCTGAAAGGCCTCGCTGCCCACAAATATGCCCGCCACCTGCCCCACCAGTGCGAGAACGGGTGCCCGATCCGTTGACGCATCCATGAGCCCGGTCATCAGGTTCGTCGCCCCGGGTCCGGCGATGGAAAGACAGACACCCAGCTCTCCCGTCAGCTTGGCGTGCGCCGATGCCATAAAGGCGGCGACCTGTTCGTGTCGCACCGCGATCATGTCGATGTCCGGATTCTTCCGTAGAGCCTCCACCAGTGGCAGGTTAGAATCGCCGGGTATCCCGTACACCCGGCTGACCCCAATCGCCGTCAGATTCTCCACGAGTGCATCTGCGACGTTTCTCCCGTCGGCCCCCTCCCGGACGGGAACGAAAGCCGCCTTGGGGGCGCCGCAGACCGGACAGCTATAATCATCGGGCAGCTCGG
>PWGR01000175.1 GCA_003554565.1 Clostridia bacterium | reverse complement strand
TTGGCTGCTGCACCGTTGCCGGGGTTGGGTTTGCCTTTATCCCGCACATAGATGAGTTTTTAGCGGGGGAGGAGTGTGAGGAGATTGAGGCCGCTGCCGTACCTTCGGATTGAGGGTTTATGTGAGGACGGCGGTGACAGGTGATTCCGCTGCCGGAGAATCGGAGGGGTGTCAGATGCCGAGCATCGGTATCCTGATGGTCGCACGGGAGGATCGCGGCAGGCTGTGCAGAAAAGCGGGCAGTACATGTGTCTGGACTCATGTCCGCAATGTGGAGAGCATGGGCTTGGGGTGGCTGGGTATTTCGGCTGGGGTTGAGAGGTTTGAATAGAGCCCCAGGTCATTTATGCGAGTGATTCCTGTGGAGGATATACCAGCATGATGCAGTACATCCAGCAAGAGATGGGCAATTCGGCTGCGGGCGCTCAGCCCGGCGCACCTCAGCCACATGTCTATGCTCTGTCTTCTGCGGACCTCCTCCTTGGCCGGCCCTGGACGCATATCACGCCCGGCATACTTCAATGGGAAAGTGATTATTTCGACTATAAGAGTAGAGTAGGCGCATTATGTTAGAGCCCTCACTTTGATGTAGATGGCAACATAGAACTGCAGGGAATGGCGTGTGCCCCGACACCTATTGATGTCAACGACCTGAAAGGAGGTCGTTCTGGTAACACCCTGAATATGCCAGATAGCCTGAGGTCGGGCATGCTGAGAGATCAGTGTGTCTGAGCGACCTGACAAACGCTCCAGAACCCAGTCCGTGAGCGGAGGCGAATCCACAGGCTGTACCACAAGGGAATCCCATAGATGCATCGTCACTGCAGGACCGGCGCGAATGACTGGGAGAGCTGGTGCAGGGAGGGCCGAGCCTCAGCCATTTGGGCGAAGGCAGGATCGTGGACTGAGCGGCAGGGAGAAGATGTCCGCGGCCTCCCCGGTGTATAGGGAGCGGCATGTGGAGAAGGCACAGTAGGAAAGCGGGGGAGGCCCTACTCGCCGAAACGGGGCTATCTATAAGTGAGACCCACGAAGGGATAGCCTGGCGAGAGGGATTCGGATCGGGTAATAGTACCGCTGGCAGGGTCGAGACAACATAACTCGACCTGAGGGAAGGACCCGAGGAAGCGCGATGTGTCCGAAGAGGGGAAGCACCGGTGAGTGCCCGACAGGGCTAATACCACCCGACATCGCGGCGTGTGAGAACTTCGGAGGGCACTGTACTGGACGGCCAAGCGAAAGCGTAATGCCGTTTGGTGAACGCGTGGTGAAAGCCGTGTGAGGTAGCACCTCATGCACGGTTTGACGAGGGGCCGTTGGCTGCACGACATGGGTGAGATATTGTGACACCCGCAGACGAAAGGGCGGGCAAACAGTGAACACAAACATTGCCCTAAACCGTGAGGCCAATGGCCTACTCTACAATCAGAAAATGCTGGATGAAGCACCCGTTGACTGGGGCGGGACGCGGTGCTAGATTGATAATGATTGTTATTATCATAATCGGGTGGCGCGATATCAACTTGTACTTATCTCATATCGGCCGCAGTCGATGGCGTGGACAGGGGAACGAATGGATATCAGGACCGCATCTTTGTGGACATTGGGCATTCTCGTTGTGGGGATCTTTGTCCTCATTTTCGGTGGCGACGAAGTGGCATGGGCAGTAAGCGAGGCCGACTCCCTAACCCTCGCACTACTCTGCTTTCTGCAGGTCGTCACCCTGGCGATGAGTGCATACCAGTGGTATCGGCTGCTGGTCAATCTGAGGGCGAATATCAGCTTCTCCCATGCGTTTGTCATCCACCTGTCGGGGGCTTTTGTGGAGAGTGTAACGCCTTCCGTGAAGGTCGGGGGCGAGGCAGCAAAGATCTACCTCTCTCGCCGGGCCACAGGGCTTCCCGGGGGACAGCTGCTCGGTGCGGCGATGGCGCACAAATATCTGTCCCTCCTGCCTTTTCTGGCCATCCTGGTTCCAGTTGTCGCCACGTCGGTGTCCACGCAATATCTCTCATTGTGGGTTGTGTACTCGTTCCTCATTCTGGCTTTTGTGTTCGCCCTCTTTTTCCGTCTTATCCATAAAGAAGGATATGTCCGCACCGCCCCCGATGGGTCCGAGTCTGAGCATGACGGGTTGCGGGGCGCCTTCTCAGCGGTGTTACGTCGGACAGTGGCACAAGTCGGGGAGGCGGCGCAGTACTCACGGTATCTCGTCTCCGGGAGCGAGCGCGGTATCTTGCTCGCAGTCTCCGCCCTCATCTGGATGCTCTATCCGGTCAAGGTATACCTCGTGGCATCGATGCTCGGACTTGATGCGGGCATACTGAATGTTGTCGTCTCCACCTACTCTGCCTACGTGCTCAGTATGATTCCGTTGACTCCCGGGGGGCTGGGAACTTTTGAGGGTTCAATGGCAATCATGCTGGCGCGTGGGACATTGACCCCGGCCGAGGGCCTCGCGGTGGCCCTCCTGACCCGTCTGGTCACCTTCTGGTTTCCCCTGGTTCTTTCAGCGGGAGCGGCTGCCACTACTCTATGGAAACACGTGGGACCTGCTAATTCTGACGAGTCCTGATTGCCGTTTGCTGTCACAATGCCCTCCATCTGCTGGCTCCAGCTCCTGCAATAATGTGTTGGCCCATTCGGGCTCACCCGGCTGCTGCGCCGGTGGGGCATTAGGCTGGGCAACCTACTCTGTTTCGGGTGGGATCCGCATGGCATCTGGTGAGAGATCACCTCTCAAACAGTCCTAACCACCACGCAAAACCCGAACAATGTCGCGATATCTCGCAATAATAGTTGCTATAGTACGAAGATTCTATTATACTATCCTTGGAATGTTCAGATACTCTGTTGGGGGTGGTAGTGTTGTTGATCGAGCCAGCTACAGCCGATGACGTGGTCGAATTCGCCACAGAACAGGATGTACATTTTGTGCGGTTGCAGTTCACGGACATTTCCGGCATACCCAAAAATGTAGAGGTGCCTGTACGGATGCTGCCCACGGTGCTGCGTGACGGCATAGCCTTTGACGGATCCTCCATTGAAGGGTTTGCCCGTATCTACGAATCCGACATGTATCTTCAGCCGGATCCGGAGACCTTTCTGATCTACCCGTGGAGAGAAGATGTCACGGAGGGGCCGCTCGCGCCCATCAGCAATGGCCATCGACGCACAGCTCGCATTATCTGTGATGTGAAGACGCCCGATGGTGAATCTTTTCCGGGTGACCCTCGCTATGCTCTGCGGCGGGCCGCGGGTCGCGCAGCCGATCTGGGGTTTACTGCATGTGCTGGCCCCGAACCTGAATTCTTTCTGCTTCGAAAGGATTCCGATGGAGACGTAACGCTCAACACGCACGATTACGGTGGTTACTTCGATCTGGCCCCCCTCGATCTGGGGGAAGAAGTGCGCAAGGACATTGTCCTCGCACTGGACTCCATGGGGTTCAATATCGAGGCAGCTCATCATGAAGTGGCTCCTGCGCAGCACGAAATCAATTTCCGGTACAGTGACATCCTGGACACTGCAGACAAGATTGTGACCTTCAAGCTGGTGACGAAGACGGTGGCCGGGTTTCGGGATCTGCACGCCACATTCATGCCCAAGCCAATAACGGGGCAGAGCGGCTCCGGCATGCATCTACACCTGTCGCTCTTCCGCGATGGTGTCAATGCATTCTACGATCCGGACCAGCCCTACAACCTGTCCAGTATCGCCCGCCATTTCCTGGGAGGGCTGGTGCGTCACATCGGGGCAATTACCGCGCTGGCCAATCCCACTGTGAATTCCTACAAACGCCTGGTTCCCGGATACGAGGCCCCGGTCAATATATCCTGGGCGCGACACAATCGATCAGCCCTGATCCGCGTTCCCTCGTCTGCAACGCCGGCGACTTCCACCCGGCTCGAGTTCCGTTCGCCGGATCCTTCCTGCAATCCCTATCTCGCCTTTGCTGCCATTCTCCAGTCCGGGCTGGACGGGATAAGACGGGAGATTGATCCGCCGGAACCAGTGGAGGAGGATATCTACAGCATGACGCGAGAGGAACTCAGCAGCCGATCCATCGATGTGCTGCCCCGGTCCCTCGATGAAGCTCTGGATGTTCTGCAGGAGGATGAAGTTGTGGTGGAATCTGTCGGCAGCCACATACTCGAGAGATTCTTGGCGGCCAGGCGCACTGAGACAGCGGAGGCGCGGCTTGAGGTCACGCCCTGGGAAGTGCAGAGATATTTGCATTCTCTGTGATCTTTGATTGGCATGCGGGGGGTGCAGTCTGTATGAATGCCCCCCCGGCAGCTGCGGGTGGTCGGGCGGCGCAAGATTGCAACGTTTGATTCCGCATTATTCATTGATGGGAGGTGACTTTTCCGGCTCGTGCAGATCATCTCTCATGACCTGCTCCCCCCCGCTTCGGCTACCGGTACGGGATACTCGCCGGAGAAGCAGGCAGTGCAGAACTGCTCCACTGTACCCCCCGCAGCTGCAGCGGTACCCTCTATCGAGAGGTACCGCAGAGAATCTGCGCCGAGCAGTGTTCCGGTCTCGCCTACCGACCGTCCCGCTGCTATCAACTGCGAGCGGCAGCTGGTATTGATTCCGTAGTAGCATGGATGTCTGTACGGGGGAGATGTTATGCGGAGATGGATCTCTTCAGCTCCGGCCTCTCTGAGTAGTTGAATCAGAGCTCTGGAGGTGGTTCCCCGCACAACCGAATCATCTACTAAAATCAAACGGCGCCCCTGCACCACTTTCTCCAGGGGGTTGAATTTCAGTCGTACTGCCAGACGGCGCAGTTCATCCCCCGGTTGAATGAACGTTCGACCCACGTAGCGATTGCGAACCAGCGACATTTCGTATGGTAGTCCTGCCTCTTCAGCGTATCCCGAGGCGGCCGAGAGGCTTGAGTCGGGCACCCCGGAGACCAGGTCGGCTGCAATGGGGTGTTCGCGCGCGAGTATTTGTCCCATCTTCTTGCGAATCTGGTGCGCATTCCGAGCTCCAATCTTGCTGTCGGGGCGTGCGAAATAGATGTGTTCGAATATGCATGGTGTGCAACGGCATGACTCGGGTCCGAGACCCGAACTGTGCATCTGGTCCTGCCCTATGTACAGGAATTCACCCGGTTTGACCTCACGCTCGAACTGCGCTCCAACCGCATCCAGAGCGCAGGTCTCTGATGCTACCATCCATGCTCCTTCTATGTGGCCCAGGCAAAGGGGTCGAAGTCCATGTGGGTCGCGGGCAGCGTAGAGTGCCTTAGGGGTCAGGAAAACGAGACCGTAGGCGCCGCGCACCTGACGCAGGGCGGCACGCAGCCTTTCTCCGATGCCCTCTTCCCCGGCTCTGGCCGTCAGGTGCGCGATCACCTCCGTGTCGGAGCTGGTCTGAAATATGCTGCCCTCTGTTTCCAGCTTGCGTCGAAGAGCTGCCGCATTGACCAGATTTCCGTTGTGCCCAAGGGCCACCGAATGCCCGTCGATTTGAACCACGAGAGGTTGAGCGTTGAGTAGAGAGCTCTCCCCGGTCGTCGAGTACCTGACGTGGCCTATGGCCATCTCGCCTTGCAGACAATTCAGGTCGTACCCGCTGAAAACGTCGGACAGCAATCCGGTCCCCCTGTGTGTCACCAGCTCAGTTCCCTCTTGATTGCAGGCGGTAATTCCCGCTGACTCCTGCCCACGGTGCTGTAGTGCGTAAAGCCCGTGATGGACAAGCGCTGCCGCGTGCGGATGGCCCACTACCCCACAGATTCCACATTCTTCCCTCAGATTCTCTGTCAGGTCAGCCCCTCCCCTCTGGCACGGCAGAGGCTTGGTACTGAGGCCCTCAGTATCAGTTCACCGTTGACGTGCACCTGCACTTCGCTTCCGCCCACCGTGCCTATGCGCTCGACGGGGCACTGTGTTTCTCTGGCGAGACACACCAGGGTGTCGATCTGATCCTCCGGTACGGTCAGCAGATAGCGGGGACCCCCCTCGCCGAACAGGAGCTCGTCTGGTCGCCGGGAGTCAGTCAGATCCAGTCGACATCCCAACCCTTCATCCGAGGCTGCCCCGCACTCACTCACGGCGATCATCAGCCCTCCGTCCGAGATGTCGGTTGCTGAGTGGACGGCGTCCTCCATGATCGCGCGCCGGCACAGTTCTCCGGCTCGCCGCTCTGCGTCGTAGTCCACCTCCGGTACCGGTCCCTCCTGCAACCCGTGCATTATGTTCAAATACTGGGAGGCTGCCAGTTTCGCCGTATTGATCTGTCCCGCCATGAGGACGGCATCGCCGGGCCTCTGGAATCCCCTGCCCGGGCACCTGCTAACGTCATCCACAGAGCCCACCATGCCGATGACCGGGGTGGGAGCAATGCCCCGGTCGAGAGTCTGGTTATAGAAGCTGACGTTGCCTCCGGTCACCGGTGTGTTCAGCTCCCGGCAGGCTCGGGCCATGCCCTGCACAACCTGTTGAAAGGCGTGCATGACTTCCGGGTGTTCGGGGTCGGCGAAATTGAGGCAATTGGTCACTGCCAGTGGTTCGCCGCCCACGGCGCATATGTTCCGGTAGCTTTCCGCCACGGTCTGTGCCGCGCCCCGTTCGGGGTCGAGCCGACACAGCATGCCATTGCCATCGGTGACCAGGGCCAGCCCCCGCTCCGTCCCCTTGATGCGCAGGACTGCAGCGTCAGCCCCAGGTGTCAGGACTGTATCTATACCCACCATGTGATCGTACTGGCGGTAGATGGAGCGTCGGGAGCAGAGATTTGGATGCGACAGCATCTGGAGGAGAGCATCCCCTGCATCATGCGGAATCGGAATCTCTTCCGCGCCTGCCTCCCGCGCCGCACAATCTGACGGGGGTCGCGTGGGTCGATCGTACCTGGGGGCGCCGCTGGTCAGACTCTGTACCGGTATGTGGGCCAGAATCCGCTCGCCGTCCCGGATGCTCAGAACCTCGTCGTTCGTAACCTTGCCGATACAGGCAGCGTCCAGTTCCCAGCGGCGGAATGTCTCTTCTATTTCTTCCTCACAGCCTCTTCGCCCGATGACCAGCATGCGCTCCTGCGATTCACTGAGCATTATCTCATATGGCGTCATGTCGGACTCTCGCCGCGGCACTGCCCGAATGTCGATGTCCATACCTGTGCCGCCCCGGGCGGCCGTTTCAGAAGCCGCTGAAGTCAATCCGGCCGCGCCCAGGTCGTTGAGACCGATCACGGCATCGCTTTGCAGCATCTCCAGGCATCCCTCGATCAAGAGCTTTTCTCTGAAGGGGTCGCCGACCTGAACAGCCGGTCGCATATCCCCGTCCCCGTCGCCCAGCTGACGGGAAGCGAGCAGACTGGCTCCATGAATACCGTCCCTGCCCGTGGGTGCGCCGACTATGTACACGGGATTGCCGGGCCCGACGGCTGTACCCCGGGTCAGCTGTTCTGTGGACATTATCCCCACACACATCACATTCACCAGGGGATTGTCCGCGTAAGCATCGTCGAAGTACACCTCGCCTCCCACCGTCGGGACGCCCACGCTGTTACCGTACTGGCTTATTCCCGACACCACCCCCGAGAATAGGTGCTCAACCCGGGAGTCGTGGAGATTTCCAAATCGGAGAGAATCCAGCAGGGCGATCGGCCGGGCTCCCACTGCGAGTATGTCGCGCAGTATGCCGCCGACACCCGTCGCCGCGCCCTGCACCGGCTCCACGGCACTGGGGTGGTTGTGCGATTCGATGCGGAAGGCTGCGGCCAAACCATCTCCCAGGTCGATGATTCCCGCGTTTTCGCCGGGTCCCTGCAGGACCCTCTCCCCCTCAGTGGGCAATTGCTCCAGATGCAGCAGTGAGCTCTTATAGCTGCAGTGTTCGGACCACATGAGGCCGTACATCCCCAGTTCGAGCGCATTGGGCGGACGGCGCAGTTGCTCGCAAATTTCGTCGTATTCCTTCGCAGTCAGTCCCGCCTCCTCCCAGGAGGCCATACGCGGCTCAGATCCCATAACTGCCTACCTCCTTCCACCAGTCAACCGCTGACTGGAGAACGCGCATTCCATCCTCGCCTCCCAGGATCGATTCCGCGCAGCGCTCTGGGTGCGGCATCATGCCCATCACATTGCCGCGCTCGTTGGTGATCGCCGCCGTCGAGTATTGCGAGCCGTTGGGGTTATAGTCTTCTCCGAGTTCGCCCGCCGGAGAGCAGTAGCGCAATGCCACTTGTGGCTGCGCCCCATCGGAGGGCGGCCTGTAGTTCCCATCCCGATGCGCGATGGGCATCCGCAGCACCTCCCCCTGTTTGAGCGAATGAGTGAAAGGCGAAGGATCCCCCTCCACACGGACATGAACCGGAAGACAGGAAAATGCAAGATGATCGTTCACAATGAGTGATCCCGGGAGGAGTCCCGCCTCACACAAAATCTGAAAACCGTTGCAGATGCCCAATACCAGACCACCGCCTGCCGCGAAGTCCTCGATGGCACCGGTAACCGGCATGCGGGCGGCAATGGCTCCCGGTCGCAGGTAGTCCCCGTAAGAGAATCCGCCGGGCAACACCACACAGCTCGTTCCCCGTGGCACGTGCTCAGCCCAATGTCGGAGATATCGGACCGGTTCTCCCAGAACCTCGCCTATGACATGGTAACAGTCACGGTCGCAGTTGGAACCCGGATAAGTTACGACGCAAAACTGCACAATGGCACCTCCATACATTTCCTGCATCCCCTCACCCGGCGGGTTGCGGTCCCTGTATTCGCTCGATGTGATAATCTTGCAGAACCGGATTCACCAGAAGTGATTCACACATCTTTTCCACCTCACGCCGTATACGATCCTCGTCCCGCCCGGGGATCTCGATGTCGAAGTGCCGCCCAACAGTCACCCGGTTGACCGACGCAAAACCAATCCTCTGTAGGGAATCTGTGATCGTCGCACCCTCCGGATCCTGTACGCCGGGCTTCAGCGTTACCACCACGCGCATCAGCACAAAAATCAACCTTTCCATAACCCCATTTCCGATATATAAGAGGCACTTACAGTATAATCATTCGGTATATAGCGGTCAATTGAGGAGCATCCACTCATAATATACGGATCATTGCGACCTGCACCCGCAATCCCTGAAGTAGTTCCTCCGCGAAAACTCAACAACACAATCAGGATGTTATGCATTTTTTACGTTGCCTTTCTATGCCGTCGGGGTTGCCAAAAACATGCGTGACCCCCTTTACAGGAAAATCATGTTATGATATAAATACTTTAATACTGAAATATGTAAAATGCGATGCGCGGGAGAAGTATCCATCAAATCCGAGTCGTAGCGAGTCGGGGTTAGTGAAAGCCCGATGCTCAGGATGATGGTGAATGGGCCCGCAAGCTGCAAGCCGAAAGCGTACGCCGTGTAGGCTGAGCCGGAACCTCTACCGTTATATTGAGGCAGGTGTGAGATCGCATCTGGCCGAAGAGAGCGCAGCATGCGCTTCAAAATGGGTGGCACCACGGAACCTTCCGTCCCATGGGGACCGGAGGTTTTTTGTTTATACAGAGGATATCGGCCATGCACATTTTCGCACCTTGGTGAGAGGGGTCTTGACGGGACCACCATTCGGTGGCCCGGGTACCCAAACAGGGTGGTACCGCGGTAACGTCCGTCCCCGTCGGGGGCGGACGTTTTTTTGTTCCGTCCTAACTTCGCTGAAAGGAGCAAGAACTATGTTATGTCCAGAACCAGAAACATACTGTCAGCTGGCCCGAGAGGGAGGCGTCGTCCCCGTCTATGCAGATATCATAGCTGATGAGCATACTCCGATATCCTTGTATCGCAAGTTGAGTAGTGATGCGCCCTCATATTTACTGGAGAGTGTGGCCGGGGGAGCACAAGTGGGACGCCATTCCTTCATCGGCACTGATCCATTTGCAACCCTCACCATTCGGGAGGGCCGCACAGAAGTGACGGGACAGGATGAACCCAAGCTGCCCGACGATCCTTTCGATGCCCTGCGGGCCTGGACCAACTACTACACTCCGGGCCAACGGACCCTCGACTTTGCCCGCGAACACCTACCTCCATTCTTCGGTGGCGCCGTGGGATACCTTGGTTATGAAATGGCCGCTCACATTGAAGACATCCCTACTGCTGCCGGCCAGCCGGTCGATCTGCCAGACAGTCAGTTCATCATGTCGCGGTTGGTGACAGCTTTTGATCATGCCACCAACCGTATCAAATTGATTGTTAATACCTTTCCGGGACAGGATCCAAAGGGCGCTTATCGTCACGCCGAAAAAACAGTGCAGAAAATTTTGCAGCGCATGGAAGAACCATCTCCTCCATCCGAGGAAAAACCGCCAACAACATCCTTTGAACCAGTCAGCAATGTGCGTAGAGAGGATTTTACTTCCAGCGTGCAGCGTGCCCGTAACTACATACGAGCTGGAGACATCCTTCAGGTGGTTCTCTCGCAAAGACTAGAAACTCGTCTCAGCGCCTCCAGCTTCACAGTCTATCGGCACTTGCGCTCACTCAATCCCTCTCCTTACAACTTCTATCTCGATTTACCTGATGTCACGCTGGTTGGTTCGTCGCCAGAGCTTCTAGTGAGAGTAGTGGATGGCGTGGTGGAGACGAGACCGCTCGCCGGCACGCGGCGAAGGGGTCAAGATGACGCTGAAGATCAGCTATTGGAAGAAGATCTGCGAAATGATGAAAAAGAACGCGCCGAACACGTCATGCTTGTGGATCTCGGCCGCAACGATGTCGGTCGCATCGCACAATACGGAAGCGTCCGGGTCCCCGAGTTGCTCGACGTTGAGCGGTATTCACACGTCATGCACCTCGTATCTCAGGTAGAGGGAAAGTTACGTCCAGACAAGGATGGCATCGATGCCCTCAAAGCCTGTTTTCCTGCCGGGACTTTGTCCGGGGCTCCCAAGGTGCGGGCTATGGAGATCATTGCCGAAATGGAGCGAGATCAACGAGGCCCGTACGGAGGTGCCGTGGGATACCTGGGGTTTTCGGGTAATCTGGATAGTTGCATCATCATACGCACCGTAGTCATCAAGGACGGTCGCGCTTATATCCAAGCTGGCGCCGGAATCGTGGCTGACTCCGAACCGCAAAGCGAATATGAAGAGACTCTCAGCAAGGCAGGCGGTTTACTCGCCGCCCTGGAGCGGGCCGAGGGGAGTGTGCTCCCGTGATTGTTGTCCTGGATAACTACGACTCCTTCACTTACAACCTGGTGCAATATCTCGGGGAATTGGGAGCGGAACTGCATGTTGTGCGCAATGACCAGATCACAGTAGGTGAAATCGGGGCTATGAAGCCACAACACATCCTCATTTCTCCTGGCCCAGGTACACCAGAGGAGGCCGGCATCAGCGTCGAACTCATCCGCACCTTGGGTTCAGAGATTCCCATTCTTGGTGTCTGCCTCGGTCATCTAGCCGTTGGTAAGGCTTATGGATGCAAAGTGAGATCTGCCCCCGTGATCATGCACGGAAAGACCTCCCGCATCACTCATGAAGGGGGTGCCTTATACCACGACGTATCCAATCCATTTATGGCGACACGATATCACTCGCTGATCATCGATGAGGCAACGCTGACCCCAAAACTTCAAGTAACCGCTCGGGATTCCGAAGGAGTCATGATGGGAATCAGGCACCGAGAACACCCTGTGGAAGGCGTGCAGTTTCATCCCGAGTCGATACTGACCCAAGACGGGAAACGCATGCTCAAGAATTTTTGCAAGAGAGGGTGAGCAATGTTGATCCGACTCGGTGGCAAAGAAAATGGCTGCCTTTCCCACTACATCGGACGATTGGTGGCTGGGCGCGATCTACCCGAATCTATGGCCGAAAGAGCCATGGATCTCATCATGAGCGGCCGAGCGACACCAAGCCAGGTCGCCGGTTACCTGGTCGCCTTGCGAATGAAGGGTGAAACAGTAGACGAAATCACCGGAAGCGCTCGAGTCATGCGCCGAGCTGCCACGAGGGTCAACGTGCAAGATCGCCCTCTGGTCGACACCTGTGGAACGGGCGGAGATGGACGAGCAACTTTCAATATTTCCCCTGCAGCCGCCTTCGTAGCTGCCGCCGCTGGTGTATCAGTGGCAAAGCACGGCAACCGATCAGTATCCTCGGCCTGCGGAAGCGCGGACGTTCTCGAGTCCCTGGGAGTAAGGCTGACTTTGACCCCAGCACAGGTTGCGCATTGTGTAGAGCGAATCGGCATCGGCTTTCTATTCGCCCCTCGTTTTCACACAGCCATGAAACACGCCCTCGGCCCTCGAAAAGAACTCGCCATTCGAACAGTATTCAACATCCTGGGGCCTCTTACCAACCCGGCGGGGGCTGATGTGCAACTAGTAGGCGTGTACGATCCGGAGCTGACAGAACCCATCGCCAGGGTACTCGGACGTTTGGGAGCCCGTGAAGCCTGGGTGGTTCATGGCGATGGATTGGATGAGTTGACCCTGTCCGGCGCCTCTCGGGTCAGTCGGTTCCGTCCTGAGGATCAACGAGTCGAGACTTTCGAAGTGACCCCACGAGAAGTCGGGCTCAGTCCGCAACCTGTCGAGTGTCTGGTTGGTGGCGATGCCTGCGAAAATGCACGACTGTTACGAGCCGTACTCGAAGGAGACCCAGGGCCTCGACGAGATGCGGTATTGCTTAATGCTGCGGCTGCTCTCACCGCAGCCGGGAAGGCAAGACATCTGGAAGACGGCGTTCGGCAATCCGCTCGGGCCGTGGATGAGGGGAAAGCATTGAGACTACTAGAAGAACTGGTGGATGTGACACAGGCACTGGGTGGGGAGGATGAAGCACATGACGGGCAACAGAGAACCCTTTCTTGAGCTCATTGTCAGAGACATTCGAAAACGGTTAAAGCACCTCTACCGGTCTGGAAATCCCGACCGTTTGGAGGCGGCCGCCAACCAAGCTTCCAGACCCAGAGGTTTCCTGAAGCGCCTAGAACACACTGCTCGACGCTCCGGATTTGCCCTCATAACAGAGTTCAAGCGCGCTTCTCCGTCCAAAGGAAAAATTGCAAACCACTTGCATGCTGGCCGAGTGGCATTAGCATATGAGATGAATGGAGCGGCCTGTCTATCAATTGTCACCGAAGAAGACCATTTTGCCGGATCGGCAGAGGACTTGATAACAGGGGCGTCCGCATCATCGCTTCCGGTCTTGCGAAAGGATTTTATCTTGGATCCGTTACAGATTACCGAAGCTAGAGCGATGGGCGCTGACGCAGTTCTTCTCATTGCGGGTCTGTTTTGTGCAAGCAGACTCAAGAATCTCTTGGAATCGGCGACAACCTGGGGCATGGATGCCCTCGTGGAGGTACACACCAGCTCGGAAATGGATACAGCCCTCAAAGCTGGCGCCCGACTCATCGGCATCAATAACCGCAACCTACAAACATTTGCAACTGACTTGAAGACTACGTCACGATTGGCGCCACAGGCGGTGCGATCCGGCGCTTTTGTGGTGGGTGAAAGTGGTGTGCACAAAAGGTCCGATCTCGTGCACTTCAAACGAGCAGGAGTGCGAGCGGCCTTAGTGGGAACTACTCTGATGCAGAATCGCCAACCCGGCACCGGAGTAGCTGCTCTGTTGGCAGCACCCGGAAGACCAGGTGTGCAAGCGCCACCCAGAGGTTGGATCAAAGTCTGCGGCATAACTACTCCAAAGGCGATCAACGCCGCACGCACCGCCGGCGCTGATGCCGTTGGCTTCGTTTTCGCTCCCTCGCCACGACGGGTTTCGTTGGAAGATGCTCGTGAGTTGGCCCGGCTCATCACACCCGGCATCGCCCGCATCGGCGTCTTCGTCAATCCCAGTGAGGAAGAAATCTATCGCGCCAATCGAGCAGTCAAACTCGACTGGCTTCAGCTTCACGGAGACGAGACGCCAGAGCAATGCCAGATGCTGGGTTCTCAGGGATACCTGATCATGAAAGGCCTGCAGGTAGGGGGACATAGACACCTGGAGAAGGTGCGAAAATACGCCCGAGTGAGCGATGCCGTCCTCCTGGACTGCCAGCATCCCGAATTGCGAGGGGGAACCGGCGAGACCATAGACTGGGATCTGGCGAAAGAGGCATCCACCCTCTCAGCTGAAGCCGGCAGTCGTCTGGTGCTGGCCGGAGGACTGCAACCGGAAAACGTCCACCAAGCGATAGCTACCGTCCAACCCGGTGGAGTTGACGCCTCATCAGGACTGGAAAGAGAGCCGGGTGTGAAAGATGTGCAAAAAATAGTGAAGTATGTCGAAGGAGCCCGCAGGGCATTTGGAGGGGAGTCGAACCATGACTGAGCGAAACATTGAAAAACATGGTATGCAGCCGGGGGACAACCCGGGACCAGACGGCCGCTTCGGCAGGCATGGGGGCCGCTTTGTGCCAGAAACACTCATTCCAGCTCTGGAGGAACTGGCGGAGATCTATCAGGATCAAATAAATAATCCTTCTTTCCAGAAGACTCTTCAGCACCACCTTACTTCCTATGTGGGACGTCCTACCCCTCTGACGCGAGCTCGACGCCTTGAGCGAGAGCTGGGTGCAAAAGTCTATTTCAAGCGAGAAGACCTCACCCACACTGGGGCTCACAAGATCAACAACACTCTGGGTCAAGTCTTGCTGGCGCGCCGCATGGGGCGCAAGCGCATCATCGCGGAGACCGGCGCTGGTCAACACGGTGTGGCGACCGCTACAGCTGCGGCGCTATTCGGGCTGGAGTGCATAGTGTACATGGGGCAAGAAGATATTGAGCGGCAAAGACTCAATGTTTTTCGCATGGAGCTACTCGGTGCCACCGTGGTGCCGGTACAAAGCGGAAGCCAGACCCTCAAAGATGCCATCAACGAGGCCATCCGCGACTGGGTCACGAATGTGGATGACAGCTATTACGTGATTGGATCCGTCGTGGGACCGCATCCCTATCCAGTGATGGTCCGTGATTTCCAGAGGATCGTGGGTGATGAGGCGCGCTCTCAGCTCCAATCAGAGGAGGGACGTCTTCCCGATTTTGTCGTCGCTTGTGTGGGTGGCGGTAGCAATGCCATGGGAACCTTTTATCCCTTCGTTCGCGACCGCAACGTTCGGTTGGTGGGGGTGGAGGCCGGTGGACAGGGACTTGATAATATGCGTCACTCAGCCTCGCTCACAGCCGGTGATCCGGGTGTGCTGCACGGGGCTATGACGTATTTGCTGCAGGATGAAGACGGCCAAATTATCCCGGCCCACTCAGTATCTGCGGGACTGGACTATCCGGGCGTAGGTCCTGAGCATGCCTTCTGGAAGGATGCAGATCGCGTAGAGTACGTTACTGCAGACGATGCGGACGCTCTCCAAGGCTTTGCATGGTTGGCAGAGACGGAAGGCATCATTCCTGCCCTGGAGCCGGCCCACGCAATAGGTCATTTGAAGAATCTGCCGTTGCACGAAATTGACGGTGAAGCGCTGATTCTGGTCTGCTTATCTGGTCGAGGTGATAAGGACGTAGCCCAAGTAGCGCGGCTTACGACGGAGGAAGAGATTGATTATGAGCTGTGAGAGGGGAGAGACCATGCAAAACCGACTGTTGACATGTCTCGAAGAACTGCACACGCGAAAAGAAGGAGCACTGGTAGGCTATCTCCCAGCAGGAGACCCGAATGTCAAAACCAGTATCGATGCAATGGATGCAGTCATAAGAGGAGGAGCAGATATTCTCGAAATCGGAATTCCCTTTTCCGATCCTCTCGCAGACGGTCCGGCCATCCAAGCTGCCGGAGTTCGCGCACTCCAAACGGGTTTCCGGCTCGACTGTGCCTTCGAGACGGCATGGAGTCTCCGTCAGCGTCACTCTACAGTGCCCATCCTTCTTATGACCTACGCAAATCCCGTGCTGCGATGTGGCCCCGCTGTCTTTGCCAAGAAGGCCAGACGGGCTGGGGCCGATGGGTTGCTCATACCAGATGTGCCCCTAGAGGAAACTGGTCCCTTCGAGGCAGCATGTCTCGAAGAAGATCTGATTCTGGTATCATTCGCGGCCCCCACCACTGGAAGAACCCGTTTGCAGGCTATCGCCAGCGGTGCCCGGGGGTTTGTGTATACTGTGGCGCTCACAGGAGTCACTGGTTCAGAAGCCGGCCCACACGGTCATTTGAGACGATGCGTTGAAACCTTGAAGAATGCAGGATCGCCTCCAGTGATGGTGGGCTTTGGTGTATCCACTCCACAAGACGTGCAAGATCTCGCTGGTATCGGTGATGGCGTCGTCGTGGGGACGACCTTTGTGCGAACACTGCAGCAGAGCTTGGCCGAGGATCCACAGTCAGCAATGGAGGGGGTACGGAGGTTGGCACAGGATCTCAAGAACGCGCTGCGGGTCCGGTAGGGGCACCTGCCCCTTGCTGCGTGTTCGCATGAATATGGACAATACTCATTTCGAGACCAAGCACAAGGTGCCGGGATGCAGTAGTGTCACCGAGCTCTTGCGTTTCTGGCACGAAACCCCTTATAAGTCTCCCGGCGCCAGTCAACCCCTGCTCCGGATTGACGGCGTAAAGCGAGAAGAAGCAGGCGGCATGGCCCAATAAGAACAGTCGGCTCTTTGTGACAAACCACGGACGGGGAAGCAGGCGAGGTGCCTGAAGGTCTTGCCCGCTGTCCTGCGGCTGTTCATCGTCTCGGCTGAGCTATAAGATAGGCGGGAGAGGACCCGCATACACTCTGAGGACGGCCTCTTCATGCTGACTCACTCAGGAGTCGGCATTATCTATTGACCTGTGAATCTCGGATGATACCAAACCGGCAGTAAAACTCCCCGAATCTACAACCCGGAACCCCCGCTCCGGCTCGGAATCACAAATAATTAGCTGTATCTTAACCTATTGTCAAGCCCGACCTCTTATAATGATTTATGAATCGACAAACTCATGGTACGCAAGGGAGGAGTGCGAAAGTGCAGACAATAGAGGTACGCGACGTGACCAAGAAATACGGGGATCAGGTCGCTGTCGATCACCTGACATTCAACGTCTCCAAGGGAGAAATACTCGGGTTCCTGGGCCCCAACGGGGCCGGCAAAACCACCACCATGCGAATCATAACCGGCTTCCTCCCACCCACATCCGGCACCGTCCACGTTGACGGTATAGACGTGCTAGAGGAGCCGCTCGAGGTCAAGGAGCGGGTGGGCTACCTGCCCCAGGATGCTCCCGTGTACCCGGAGATGACCGTGAAGCACTACCTTCACTTCATGGCAGAGATGAAGGGATTGAACGCAGGACAGATCGCTCAAAACGTGGACCGTGCGGTGCAGCAGCTGGAGCTGCAACCGGTGTACAATCGCCTGTGTGGCAACTGCTCACTCGGTTACAGACACAGAATCGGTCTGGCAGCCACACTGCTCGGAGATCCACCGATACTGATTCTGGACGAACCTACTTCCGGTCTGGACCCGCACCAACGCATCGAAATCCGGGAACTCATCCGTGGGCTGGCCGGTGAACGTACTGTCATCCTGAGCTCTCACGTGCTGCCCGAAGTGCAGCAAACCTGCGAGCGTGTGGTCATAATAAATGACGGCCGACTGGTCGCCGAGGACACTCCGAGCGGGCTGGCTGCGCAGCTGACCGGATATACTGAACTGAAGCTCTCAGTGATTGGCGCAGAAGACGTGATCAGCGAAGTACTCAGTGCAATACCCGGAGTGCAGGAAGTTGTGCCGGAATCCAGGGAGGACGGAACAGCAACCTTTGCCGTGCACATGTCTCCCCAGCGGGATATACGGGCCGATGTTTTCAACAAGATGGTGGAAAATGACAGCCCCATTGTGGAGATGACACCGCAGGGCGCATCTCTGGAGGATATCTTTATCCAACTCACCACTGAGGATCCGGCGCAAGAGCCGACGGAAGAGGAGGATTCGGATGAATAAGGTATGGTCAGTGGCCAAAAAGGAGTTTACCAGCTATCTGTATACACCGATGGCGTACGCCTTGATGGCAGGTTTTCTGATCATCAGCGGTTATTTCTTCTCTGTCTCCGTCCTTAGCAGCCGGTATGCCAGCATATCAACCATGCTCGGGAATGCAGGAATGATCATGGTGTTTGTGGCACCTATTCTGACCATGCGGCTTCTGGCTGACGAGGCGGGAACAGGTACCGCGGAGACGCTCTTCACCACACCCGTCACCACCGGCCAGGTAGTAGCCGGCAAATTCTTCGGTGCATTTGGGCTGGTCACCCTTATGATACTGCTTATGATGATATATCCCCTCGTGCTCGACCATTTCGGCAATCCGGATTGGGGAGTTGCACTTTCCGGACTACTGGGCTTCTGGCTCATGGCAGGAGCCTTCCTTGCCGCTGGTGTATTCACGTCATCTTTGACCGACAGTCAATTGGTTGCAGGGGTCTCGGGAGTTGCCCTTCTTCTGCTTCTCTGGGTGATAGATTGGGCAGGAGGAGCTCTGGGTGAGCCGGTACAGTCCATAGTCAGCCACTTCTCGGTGACGGAACACTTCATGGACTTCAACCGGGGCATAATAGATACCCAGCACATCGTATTTTACGCAACGATGGTGGTGGGGTTTTTGTTTCTGACCACACGCGTACTCGACAGCCGCCAGTGGCGATGAGAGGGGAGGATAGATGATGAAGCGCACTATACTCAGTTCCGTCCCGTTGAGAAGCATTGTGGGTGTCGTCACACTCTTGGCGCTGACCGTCACACTGTTTTCCATAGTTGTGTACGGCACGCACGCACAGATCTCCAGAATTGCCGGGACTGCAGCCACCGTGCTGCTGCTGGGCTATCTTCTGTCGGGTGGGCTCAAGCAGCTGGAATTTTTTCGCTCCAGGCAGTTTCTGCGCGGTTCTGCCAGCACAGTATACACGATTGCCGTGATAGGAATTCTGATTCTGGTAAATGTTCTCGCCGCACAGACCTCTCTGCGGTGGGATGTAACTGAAGAGCGAGAACACAGTCTGTCGGACCAGACCAATACCATTCTTCAGAACCTCGATGACGAGGTCGAAATCATTGCCTTCTTCCCGGACGGCAGTGCTATCAAGAGAGAAGTCAGCGGTCTATTGAGGGAATATGAGTACCGCTCAAACCTCGTTGAGGTAAGATTCATTGACCCGGAAGCAAATCCCGGTAAGGCCAGTGAATACGAGGTAACCGACGCCTACACGACCGTGGTAAAGAGCGGCGATCGCACCCACCATATTAGTATTCGCAACCTGTACGACTTCTCGGCCATCGAGCAAGGCGGCGACCCTGCAGATGTAAAATTCCAGGGTGAACAGGCTCTTACCCGGGCCATTGCACACATTTCCGGGGATGTGGAGATAAACACCTACTTCGTTACCGGACACGGTCAACCCGGACTGTATGACGAATACAGCCAGCTCCGACACTATCTCGACGGTGAGGGATACCGCCCTCAGACCTGGGACCCAGCACGCGACGGCCCATTACCGGATGATGCGGACATCATAATCATAGCCGGGCCCACCAGCGATCTGCGCACAGAAGAAGCTGAGCAGCTCATTGATTACGTGGACGCGGGCGGCCCGTTGATGATTCTGGCCGATACCGTACCGGGCAAAAACCACGCTTTCAATAACCTGGGTGGCCTGGTGGAGCACGTCGGCATAGAAATGCGCCCGGATTATGTACAGGATCCGGTAAGGTCCTATTACATGGACCCGGAAACGCCAGTGGCGCATATAGAACACCATACGATCACGGACAAACTGGTGCGGGACGAGTTAGTGGTCGCCCTGCCTCGAACTCGCAGTCTTGTGGCTCGAGAGGACGCTCCGGGTGAATATGACATAACCCGGCTCCTGTTCGCCTCTGACCAGGCGCGAAGCGAAGTCCATCCCGATGATGAAGGAGAAGAGATCGCAGAAATCGACGGTCGCCTGAGCCTCGGCTATGCGGTGTCGCGGGTCACTGATGAGGTAGACTCCGGCGACGACGCACAGGAGCTTGAACCGGTGGCAGTTGTTATTGGGGATGCCGATTTTGTCGGCAACGACATGATCGGTTTTCAGGGCAACTCGGATCTGTTTCTCAACTCGGTACAGTGGCTGCTCGATCGGGAGGATTTGATAACAATCCGCCCGCGCGAGCCGGTCCCGCGTCATGTGTTTGTCACAGCATCGGAAGCCCGCCTGCTCTTTTACGGCAGCACCATGGTACTACCCTTCATCGTACTGGTAGTGGGAGGAGCCATCTGGCTGCGGAGGAGGCATCTGTGATGAAGCAATGGAAAATGCCCCTGATTGCCCTTATCGCATTTGTCGTGATGCTGGGTTGGGTGCTCCTCGGCCCTTCGCCGGAAGAGGCCGAGGAGCCAGCCGATGAGGAACAGGATGAGCAGATAAAGTTGATTGACCTGGGTGACCGGGATGAAATAGCCGAAGTCACCATCCGCTGGGAGGGCAGGGAGGATGTCGTCATCGCCGGCTCGGGCACGGGAGACGAGCGGGAATATAAAATGCTCAGTCCGTACCCGCGCCCAACCGACCAGGACCGCGCCCGCCTGCTATTCACCAATGCGGCCGAGCTTCGTGTGAAACGGCTCATAACCGAAGAACCAGAGGACATAGGCGAGTTTGGCCTGGATGAGCCGACCGGAGAAATTATCATTTCCGGCACCGATGGCTCCACCCACCGGATCATCGTCGGTGGGCCCAGTCCTCTCGGAGGCGGCGATCATCCTGATCGCTACGTGCAACGAGAAGATGATGAGGCGGTGTATCTGATGGGCGGGACCCACCTGGACTTCATCGCCGCACCCGGAGACAGGTGGTCCGATCTCACCATGCTCCGGCTGGACGAAGTCGATCAAATCAAGGTCGACACCGGTGAAGATAACTGGAGCATGTCCCGCACTGATGACCTTTTCGAATGGCAGCAATCGGCACCACTGGATGCACCGGCCAATGCATCGGTAGCCAATAACATGATCAGCCGGTTCAACCGGCTCAGAGCGGTTCAATATGTTCACGACGAGCCAGGCGACGAGGACCTCGCCGACTGCGGTCTAGATGAGCCGCAAGCCCAAATTGATTTCCGGCAGAAAGACGGCACAGTGAAAGAGGTGCTCCTCGGATCATTCGCCGACGAGCAGGAGATGACCGTATACGCGAAAGTTCGGGGACAACCATATGTATACTCTCTTGAAGCTGACATCTTGACAGTCCAGGGCCTCAGCTCGGCGGACGAATGGATACAGCGGCCTTTCGGGCCCATCCGCCTGCGGAATGTCACGGAGTTACACTGGAGCTGGGATGATGAGGAGCTTAGCCTGGTACTGGAAGAGGAGCAGTGGGTTCTCTACGATGAACATGGGGAGAAGCTGCATCAGCTGCATGAAGATGATGCAGAAACCGCCGTGATGAATGTTCTTGAGCTCGAGACGGAGAAGATCCAGATGCCCGGGGAGAAAGAGGACGAAGTCTCATTACCGTCCGGGGATCAGTTCCTGCAAGTCGAGACGGAAGACGGGAGCATAACCCTGGATCTGGCAGGCAATACAGAGGAATTTTACGGACAGGTGCGGGGATACGACGCTTTGCACCTGCTGCCGGGGGCGGGGTCCGTCATGCATCAGTTGGCCGGGCTCCGTTGAGCGCGGTATGCTCAGGGAGTTCTTTCAAATTCCCCGCCCGCACGTGATATGATCAAAGGGAAATGTTGATCATAGGCACCTGAGGGAGAGGAACTAATGCCTGCGAATCTCACGCCCGAATACCTGGAAGCTGAGGAGCGGTGGCGCAAAGCCAGTGCTCCCGAAGAAAAGCTGGCTGCACTGCAGGATATGCTGCGGGCACTGCCCAAACACAAAGGAACGGAGAAGATGCAGGCGGATCTGCGCAAACGGATTGCAAAGACGCGCGACCAGGTGGAAAACCAGCAGAAATCCACCACCGCCAAACGCCGGCCCGATTGGATAGTGGAAAAACAGGGTTGCGGTCAGGTAATGGTACTCGGGCCGGCTAACTCCGGGAAGTCATCTCTCGTGGGAAGCCTCACAAGTGCAGAGCCAGAGGTGGGCGAGTACCCATTCACCACGACACTGCCCGGCCCGGCAATGATGAAGTACGAAAATGTGCAGATTCAGCTGGTTGATCTACCTCCCCTGCACCGGGAAATGTCTCCAACCTGGCTGGCAGATGCTATGCGGGGCGCAGACGGGGCGATCGTGGTACTTGACATCTCTGATGATGACATACTTGAGCTCACCGAGGCGGCCTTCGGCTTTCTTGCAGACAAAGACATCACACTTTACTGGCCGACTCACCTGGCGCAGGTCCCTGAATCGGTGGGCGCAGACGATTCGCCCCCGGACTCCGTACAGTCCTACCCGGCCATTGTGGTCGGCAGCAAGTTTGAGGACGACGAGGCGGAAATAAGATTGGAGCTTCTGAAGGAGATGTGGGAGGTGTCCGAATACCCACGCCTTCCACTGGTCCGCACCTCCTGCCGGACCGGTGACAACCTGGAGCTGCTGCGCGTCACAATCTGGCACCTGCTCGGCAAGGTACGCGTTTATACGCGCCCCCCAGGACGCAATGCAGACCTCTCTGCCCCCTTCGTTCTTGACCAGGGCTCAACCGCTCTGGACTTGGCTCACGCCATTCATAAGGATATCGGAGCCCAATTCAAGTATGCCAAGGCCTGGGGTGAAAACACCTTCGACGCCCAGCGCGTGGGACGCGACTACGTACTGACGGACGGCGATATTCTCGAGGTTCACAGCGATAATTGAAAGGAGCGATGAGCAGTGACCGGCACTCACTTTGTGCTGACGCCCGCCGAATCGAAGCGCCTTATCGCACGCGCGGTCAACGAAATGGAGCCGGTGCAGCGCGCCCTGAGCGACGGAACCATTTTAATCTGCACCGGCTCCACTAACGCCTTCGTTCTGGAGGAGATCACCGGAGAACGCTTTTTACACTACCAGTACCTTACCGGCCACACTCTCCCCCAGGGCTCTGACAGCCAATCACCTATACCTGAGCACCGGAGATCTGATGTCGTACTGCGAAACGGAGAAATCGACGAAAACCTGGATCGTTTTTCCGTCCTGCAGCACATGAATCCGGACGACGTGTACATCAAGGGAGCCAATGCCCTGGATTACGAACGCAAAGTGGCCGGGGTGCTGATCGGGGGATTCGGGAGCGGAGGAACGATCGGGACCGGGATCGGACATATCATCGGCCGCCGGCTCCGCCTGATTATTCCGGTGGGCCTGGAAAAATGCATCGCCGGCAATCTTTACGAGATGGCCGACCACCTGAACAGGCACGACGATTACACTGAGGATCCACCTCGAATGATGCCAGTCCGCGGCGACATCATTACCGAGATAGAAGCGCTGCACATTCTTACCGGCGCCGAGGCAGTACACATCGCCTCCGGAGGCATTGCCGGAGCCGAGGGCGCTGTTCGACTGCTGGTTAGGGGTAACCGGGAGCAGGTAGGGTCGGCCCGCAACCTGATGGCAGACATCGCCGGCGAGCCTTCATTCTTGCAAAACCTGTCGGGACAGGAGTGATAGCATATGCAGCTTACGATACTGGGGCGATACTCCCCGTATCCTCCCCCTGGTGGCGCGTGTCCCAGTTATCTCGTGCAGACCGAGGGGGTGTCGCTACTGCTGGATTGTGGAAGCGGTGCCGTTTCCCGCCTGCAGAAATTCACAGCCATCAACAGGCTGAAGTACGTAGTGCTTTCTCACCTGCACGGAGATCACTGCTCTGATATGTCGGTACTGCGATACGCGGCCGACCTGGACGTGCGTCATCAGGAGGATCCCGCACCAATCCGGGTCTTTGCCCCGGGGGAGCCGAGGGATGAATACGCCCGTCTCACCTACAAGGAGGCGATAAGAGCAGAAGTGGTCACAGAGAAGGATCAGCTGGAGCTGGGACCGTTCGAAGTGCGCTTTGCCATAACCGATCATCCCATGCTGTGCCATGCGGTAAGTGTGCGAACGGCAGAACACACCATCGTCTACTCCGGAGACACAGCATACTCCGATGAACTGACCCGATTTGCACGCGACGCAGATGTCCTGCTGGCGGAATGTTCACTGCCGGAGGACCACGCCGGGTTCCGGGGCCACATGACGGCCCTCGATTGCGCACGCATGGCGGAGCGTGCCGGGGTGGGCCGGCTCCTTCTGACTCATTTCTGGCCGCGGGCAGACGTGGATGCCATGGTCTGCACCGCCCGAGGCAGCTGTACCGGCGTACCAGTCGAAGCGGCCGAGGAAGGCAGGACATATCGCCTGACCTGACCCCATCCTGTTACCGGGATTCAATTAGATTGACCACAAGGAGCCAACCGGCGTTAGACTTTTCCAGGACCACTTCCCCCCTGTAATCGTCGCACGACCATGGGTGGTGCGTGCCCGGCGAAAGGGACGAGAGACTCCCCCAGGGATACGGCTCCGGAAAATGAAACCGCGAGTCACACCGACCATCATCCACTCGCGCGGCGAGTACTCCTCCGTCCCCATCTTCGTACAACACGGAAAACCCCTGATTCTCCGGTCTGTAACCACCCCTGTGCAGCGAGGGCCGCACGGCACAGCTGCCCAGGGTGCGCCCGCTGAGGCGGTCGAGGAGCACCAGCTTCGCTTTTTCCTCACGCTCCAGGTACAGCAGCACGGCATCGTCATTCCCGACTGCTACCATCACTACTTCGGCCGTCAGGTCAGCACTCCAGAGTGCACGGGGAAGATCATCGCTCGATGGATCAAAAGATCGGCATGATTTCACCTGCACCCATTCAGCGGCCTGACAGCCAGCTGTGACCATCACAATGAACAGCAAAATCATTACTTCCAGGCGCCCGGCACGCATTCTGCCGCCCTCCAACCTCCCACCACCACCTCCAGCGGCTACAGCTGATGCGGACTGTTATGCCGCGGAAAACGAAAATACGGTATACAGTCGACCTGAGTATATGTCTTAAGAAACGCCGCATGAGTACTGACATGAAAATGGACATCGGCCCGCCTCTGCGACGGCCGTTCATTCATGTCACCGCCGGAGCAGCCACCTCGCCAATCTATCCGAAGCAAGGCTTGATAATAATCATGCGTGCGGATCAGTGTCCACACGCAATCACCTCATGCGCCAGTTCCACCACCGGCAAACTGGTGAAATGCAGGTTTCAGATCCGGCGGCAGAGCACTCTCATACGCTTTACCACCAGTGCGACGTATGAAATCGTCCCTGACCCGAGCGAGCAACCCCTCGTTCGTCGCGACTTCGCAGGCGGCCTCTGCCATAACCTTAGCTGCCGTCAACATGCCGGCGTGGCCTATGCCCATCCCCGCTTGGGCGGTATACTGCCAGGAATGACCGGGAGTCCCCAGCACCTGGCAGGCAGCACGCAGGCGAGCCGTCGGGCAGCACCAGCTCACATCGCCAACATCCGTGGATCCTCGCGGTTCATCATCTCTTTCCGGTCTCGGGAGAACTTCATCGCAAAGGATCCTGTCCCACAGGTGTTCGGGTACCTGATCACGCTGAAGCATGGCCCTCTTCTGTTCAGCACTGATGCTCTCACTGATCTTTTCGGCAAAATCGTGTTCCTCTTCGCCGAATTCGGGTGGACCCAGCCGATCAAAGCAGTCAAACAAGAGATCAATCAGGGGAGTATTGGGGAGGACATTGTAGATGGCTTTCAGCATCTGGATCTCGTAGTCTGTCTCGGTCATCTCGGCTGCACCCGAGGCGCACTTGAGTACCCGCTCCCACAGTTCGTCGACCGCATCCCGGGCATCCGCACGGACAAGATACCAAACCTTGGCAACGGAGGGGACGACATTTGGCTGCCTCCCGCCATCCGTAATCGCATAATGAACTCTTGTTCTGGGCGGCATATGTTCACGAAGGAATTCCACTCCCATGTTCATAAGCTGAACCGCATCCAGTGCACTGCGTCCGTTGTGCGGGTCTGCTGCGGCGTGGGCCGACCGGCCGTAAAATACGAAATTAGCAGCATTGTTGGCCAGTGACGATCCCGCAATCGGTCGATTAATTGCTCCCGGATGCCACTCGAAGCAGACATCGCAATCCTTGAATACGCCGTCCCGCGCCATGAAGGTCTTCCCGCTCAAATTCTCCTCGGCTGGGCACCCGAAATACTTGACGGTACCGGGAACATTTCTCGCCTTTAGTTCCTCCTTGACACCAATTGCAGCCCCGAATGCTCCAGCACCATGAAGATTATGGCCACATCCGTGCCCCGGAGCACCAGGCCGGAGCTCCTCCTTTACAGGTAGTACTTTCTGTGATAGCCCATCCAGAGCGTCATACTCTCCAAGAAAACCTATCACGGGTTCGCCCGAACCCCAAGTGGCAGCAAGAGCAGTCGGCATATCTGCTACGCCCGTTTCTACACTGAACCCCTCTTTTCTCAGTGCATCAGCCAGGCAGTTCGCCGAGCGATGCTCGTGCAGAGCAAGTTCAGCATACTCCCATATGGAATCTGCAATCTGCACCACGAAATCGCGCCGCTCATCAATGTAGCTCAACGCCCTCTTCGCTTTGACTGACATGATGCAAAATCCCCCTATCTCCCTGAAGAAATTGAGCGCGAGGTGAGGTTGCACAACAGCACATCATTCATGCATGTCGAGAGGCCTCGTGCTCATGCTGCAGTCCATCTGTATCAACGTTCCGTACGGGTCGGACAATTCCTGTCAGCCATTGAGAAAATTGCCCCTTCGGCCTGCGATCTGCCACGCATCATGCCGGCAAAGGCAGTAAAGGTGATCTTCCATCTCGAAAGAGCATTCCGGCATGTTTCCGGTACTGAACACGTACGAATTGAGATGATTTTCCCTCATACAGTTGGTGAACCCGGGTTGTGGGATTTGCGGTGGCGGAGGTCTTCAGGCGTGCATACGCGCATTCTCTCATGTCGCTGATCGCTATACTACTCGCCTGTGCAGTCGGATTGCACCTGCCTGTTGTGCCTGTTGTGGACTCGAGCCCATCCGTCCAGGCTGCAGCGGCGCCCGGTGACGCGTCTCAAGACCTGCACCCCTCACGGACATACCAAGCTGCGGGGATCCCGGCAGCAAGCAAGGGCAGGATACGTACTCTCGCTCTGTTTCTCCTGGCGTTTGTGATCTTGGTTCTTTTGATCGGTGGCATCCAGGGTATCAAGACGCTCTTTACCGTCGCAATTACAGCTGGCAACGTTATCTGGATCCTGCTGTCTGCCTCAATTGCCGGCCATGATCCCATCATCACTACTGTAGCCGTATGCTCAATGGTGGCAGTCCTAGCACTCGCCAGCATAGGTGGTGCGTCAGTTAAGACAGTAGCCGCAGTGTCCTGAAAGGCAGGAGGGGTCATAGTCGCAGGTCTTCTTGCAGTTGCTGCCGACGATACCGTCCAGCTGGCAGTCTATGAGCTCGATGAAATGCAAATGCTCGCGCACTTACCTGATGACATCACACTCGACTACCGGGGGATACTGTTCGCCGCGATGATGATCGGTGCGCTGGGTGCTGTGATGGATGTGGGTATGTCCATCGCCTCAGCAGGGGCAGAAATCAAGCGGGCAAATCCCGACCTGGATACCATCGAGCTGACCATCTCCGGCATGAGCGTGGGACGGGACATCATGAGTACCATGGCCGACACGCTGATACTGGCGTATACCGCGGGAGCCATCCCCCTACTTTTGATGCTCACAGCACATGGGACTCCCCTGCCGAGGGCCCTCGCCGCCGAGGCAGTCACCGTCGAGATAATTCGCATGCTGGCCGGCAGCACGGGACTGATTGCCTCTATTCTCATCACAGCCCTGGTAGCCGGCTGCCTCATGGGGTTGAGGCGCTGAGGCGAAATCAAGCCCATCTATAACCGATGCATCCTAACGGAGGCAGTCCAGCAAAGCTAAGGTGAGTGGACGCAGGGGTGTGATACAATTTAAGTAGCTGCAGCCCTGCACATTACTCGAAAGGAAGACCAGTCTTGGATCTACTGCTGGTGCTGGGAGTTGTCATCGCCGCCGCTTTTCTGGGCGGCCAGCTGGTACAAAGATTGACACTGCCCTCCGTCACGGGTTACCTGCTGATGGGAATCATCCTCGGACCTTCAGTCACCGGGCTCATAGGAAGGGCTGAGCTTGTGGCCCTGGAACCGGTAACGGCTTTTGCCCTGGGGCTCATCGGACTCTCCATCGGCGGCGAGCTGCGGTGGCGATTTCTTAAGGAAAAATGGCAGAATTTTGGGTTGCTGTTTCTGGGCGAGAGCCTGGGAACGCTCTTTCTCGTCACTCTTTCCGTATACATCGTTACACAAAACCTCATCCTGTCATTGATTCTGGGAGTCCTCTCGCTGGCACCAGCTCCCACCACCATTCTCGGGGTAATTCGCGAATACAAGACGCAGGGGCCTTTTCCCAGAGTGGTTATGTCGCTAGTTGCACTGGACAACCTGTGGTGCGTCGTGGCACTTACTGTCGTGACTACGGTCCTGAACCTATACTATTTTGACGTCGAACCCGGACAGAGTGTCCTGCGAGGCGTCATCAGCGAGATCGGACCGGCCGTGGGATTGGCGATAATCCTGGGCGCAGCAGGCATCAACATCGTCAATCGCGCCCGACTGCATCGCAAACGGCAGGTATTGGTCACGGCAATTTTGTTCATAGCAGTGGGTCTATCCCGTCAGATGAACATATCATACTTGCTGGTGACACTGATCACAGGAGCCATGGTCGTCAACTTCACGCCCAACTACAGGCGCTTCTTCGAAAGCCTGCACACCATCGACACACCCGTACTGGTTATATTTCTGACGCTGGCCGGGGCAAACCTGCACCTCGAGGCACTGCCAACCGTTGGGTTTCTCGGGGTCGTCTACATTCTGGCCCGCGTGGCAGGCAAACTGCTGGGTTCCGGAATCGGCCACGCCACCTGCAGCCTGCTTCCCAGTGGGTGCAGCCACATTGATCCAAAACACAGAAAACACATCGGTCTGGCCTTGACCCCGCAGGCCGGAGTGGCCATTGGCCTATCGATCCTGGCAGAACAGCAGTTGCCCCTACCTGAAGGTGTGGTCGTCACCCTGATTCTTGGATCGGTAATATTCTTTCAGCTGGTCGGCCCAACACTCGTGGTCGAGGCCCTCAGAAGAACAGATTCCATCATAGAGGATGAATCATAAATATGAAGACGGAGGAGGATGCAGAATGCATTTGCTGGTAACAGTAGTTGAGGAGCCCGAAAAAATTGAGCCCATCCTGGATATGCTGTATGAAAATGATATTACTGGTGCCACAGTCATTGACAGCAGGGGAATGGGGCACATGATCGCTGATCACTACTCCATCTTCTCTCGATTCAGCAATCTGACTGGGTCGCACGAAGGTGAGACACATAATAATGTCCTGTTCACCGTCATTAGGACCGAAGAGACCCTGGAGCGGGCGATTGAGATAATCAAGGAAGTCATCGGGGATCTGAACCAGCCCAACACCGGACTGCTCTTTACCATGCGCCTCGACCGGGTGGAAGGATTTGCCACGCCCCTGAAAGATGAATGAACCGCAGCAGCATTTTCGGGCATATGAGAGATGTGGATCGTACATTCAGCCAGCAGACGTGGGTAGGTGCATCTGGTCCAACCACGTGCAGCTGTGGGCACGGTCACGCTGTTTTCCCCTCTTACGAAAAGATGCGGGAGGTATGCCGTGTCAATTGACGAATTGAGAGAACACCACTTTTGCGAAGATAATGAGTGTCGCACGTAAGGAGGAGATAAAAAGTGACAGATAGACTGCCCAGACAGTTGCAGCCTGATCAACTGACAAGACACTGTGCTCCGGAGTCCTTTGCACCGGCAAACCCGGGAGACGGAGAGGAACCAATGTTGATCGGTCAGAAGCGGGCCGTTCGTTCCGTGCAGTTTGGCCTGCAGGTGTCCAGCCCCGGCTATAACATCTTCATGGCCGGCGCTCCCGGCACGGGAAAACGAACTTTCGCCCGGACCGCCTCACATGATGAATCCCGGAACATGTCCACTCCGGATGACTGGTGCTATGTTTACAATTTTGACGATCCAACCGCGCCGTGGGCACTATCCCTGCCGCCCGGACAGGGAAGCAAGTTCCAGGCCGACATGAATGAGTTAATCGAGGACGCCCGGACTGCAATTCGCAATGAGTTTGAGGGGGGTGAGTTTGAAAAGCGCAGAAATGAACTCGTGGAAAACTTCCAGAAACGGACCAGCGAGGCCATCCGGGAGCTGGAGGAAGAGGTGCAGGAAAGTGGGTTCGCCCTACAGAAAGGGGCGGGAGGGTTTGCCCCGGTGCCCCTCAACGATGCGGGAACCCCGATGAGTAACGAGGAATATCGCGCCCTGCCCCCGGACCGGCGCCAGGAGATTGAGGAACGCGGAGCGGAGCTGCAGCCCACAGTCCGAAAAGCCACAAGGCAGATCCGCCAGCTGGAAAAAGAAGTGAAGTCCTCCATCAGGGACCTGGAACGACAGGTGGGATCCTTTGCTGTGCGCCCGCTGATCGAGCAGCTGCAGGAAAAATACAGTGATGCCCCCCGAGTATGCAAGTATCTCGACGCCGTCCATGATGATATGATCGATCACCTGGACTACTTCAAGAGCGATGAAGATGAGTCATCCGCGGGCCAGCACGGCGTTCTTGCCCAGCAGGGGGACACCAATTCCGACCTGGACCGGTACAAGGTAAACCTTCTGGTCAACAACGCCGAGACCGAAGGTGCCCCGGTTGTGGAGGCAGCTAACCCGAGCTATTATAACCTCTTTGGCTCGGTGGAGTACAAGAGCAGTATGGGTACTCTTACCACCGACCACACCCTGATTCGTTCGGGAGCACTGCACAGGGCTAATGGTGGGTTCCTGATTCTCCGGATTGAGGATGTTCTCACCAGTCCCTTCAGCTGGGATACCCTGAAGCGGAGTCTGAAAAATGAAACTGTACGGGTCGAAAATATTGGTGAGCAGTATCGGATGGTACCCACCACCGGGGTGAATCCTGAACCCATCCCCCTCGATATAAAAATCATCTTGATCGGTTCACCTATGCTGCACTATTTGCTGTCCACTCACGATTCTGACTTCAGAAAATACTTCAAGATCAAGGCCGATTTCGACATTCAGATGGAGCGAAATGACCACTACCTCAAGCAGTACGCCCAATTTGTCAGCAATGTGGCCCAACGCGACGATCTTCTGCGATTCAATGAAACAGCAGTGGCGAGAATCGTGGATCACAGCTCGCGTCTCGCGCAGGATCAGACCAAGCTCTCCGCCAGATTCAACGAGGTGGTGGAAATCGTCTACGAATCCGACGCGTGGGCCAGGACAGACGAGGCTCCGGAAGTGAGCGCAGAACATGTCGACCGCGCCGTTGAAGAGAGACGTTATCGCTCTAACCTGGCCGAAGATCACATCCGTGAGGCCATTGATCGCGGAAAAATCTTCGTGGACACCGAGGGTTCTGCAACCGGCCAGATCAACGGACTCAGCGTCTACAGCATGGGTGATTACGCCTTCGCCCGTCCCTCCAGAATCACTGCCAATGTGTACATGGGAAATGAAGGTGTGGTAAACATTGAACGCCAGATCAAAATGAGCGGGGCCAGTCACAGCAAGGGGGTGCTCATCCTCTCCAGTTTCATCTCAGAACGCTTCGCTTATGATAAGCCCCTGGCGCTGTCGGCCAGCATCACATTCGAACAGTCGTACGGCATGGTAGACGGCGATAGTGCATCGTGCGCCGAGCTGTATGCCATAATCTCCGACCTGGCCGACATTCCGCTGCGGCAGGATATCGCTGTGACCGGCTCGGTAAACCAGAAAGGTGATGTTCAGCCGGTGGGCGGCATCAATGAGAAGGTGGAGGGCTTTTACTATACCTGCAAAGCCAAGGGCCTCAACGGCGAGCAGGGTGTAATCATACCCGATAAGAACCTCGACAATCTCATGCTCAACGATGAGGTAATAGAGGCTGTAAAAGAAGGAACATTTTACGTCTGGACTATGGGCGACGTCCGGGAAGGACTGGAGCTGCTCAGCGGGCAGCCGGCCGGCGATCGCACCGATGATGGGCGGTATCCCGAGGACACGGTCTTCGGAAAGGCCGACCAGCGCCTCCGAGAGATGGCTCTGGCCCTTCGTCGCTTCGCCAATACCCGGTCAGAAGATGATGCCGGCGAACAGGATCCGCCTTCAGACGATGTTCCCCCCTTGCGGGAAGGATAACGGCACTGGAACTGTACCGGTATTTCTGATAATATCGGGAGAAATAAGTGTGCGCGGCAATGAAGGGCAACCGGCGAGGCGGGCGCGATCACAGCGAACGGGAAACGGTGAGAGTCCCGGGACCGCACCTCGCTCTTCCCGGCCCGGAGCTTCCGGTGACGAGCCGGACGGATTGCTCACGATATCGGGCTGAAAGAGCCGGCAGCACACGCTGCCGGAATGAAGGTGGTACCGCGGCGTTCTTCGTCCTTCGTGGACGGAGAGCGCCTTTTGTTTGGAAGGGAGTGTCGACATTGAGCAAGGAATCCTACGTGGAGCGGATTACACCGCAGGACGAAAACTTCTCCCGCTGGTACACTGATGTAGTGCGGGGGGCTGAGCTGGCCGATTACGCCCCTGTTCGCGGCTGCATAGTCGTACGACCTCACGGGTATGCGATCTGGGAGAACATCCAGGGGGGTCTCGATGCCCGATTCAAGGAAACCGGTGTGCAGAACGCCTATTTTCCCATGCTTATCCCGGAGAGCATTTTTGCCAAAGAAGCTGAGCACATAGAAGGATTCGCCCCGGAGGTACCCTGGGTCACACATGCGGGGGGAGAGGAACTGCAGGAACGACTGGGGATCCGGCCCAGTTCGGAAACCATAATAGGAACCATGTTTGCCAAGTGGGTTGAGTCCTACCGCGACCTGCCTCTACTTATAAACCAATGGTGCAGCGTCATGCGATGGGAAAAGGCAACCTACCCCTTCCTCCGCACCTCCGAATTTTTGTGGCAGGAGGGTCATACATGCCACAGGGATGAGGAAGAGGCCAGGAAGCGGGCCGAAATGATGATCGAGGTCTATCGTGATTTTATTGAGGAGACTCTGGCAATTCCGGTGGCAGTGGGATTGAAGTCAGAAAGCGAGAAGTTCGCCGGAGCCATCGATACATTTACGGTCGAGGCCCTGATGCAGGATGGTCGCGCCCTGCAGGCCGGCACTTCGCACTACCTCGGGGATGGATTCGCTGAAGTTCTGGGCATAGAATATCTGGATGAGGACGGGCACCTCAAGCCGGTGCACCAGACATCGTGGGGTGTGTCTCACCGCCTCATCGGCGGCCTGATAATGGTACACGGCGATAACCGCGGGCTGGTGCTGCCTCCCGCCATTGCACCGGTTCAAGTGGTCGTGGTACCAATCTACCGCGACGACACCCGCGATGCCGTGCTGGGTGCCTGTGAACAGCTGGAACAGGAGCTCGCGGACCTCCGGGTTCACGTAGATGATCGTGAGGAACATACACCGGGGTGGAAGTTCAACGAGTGGGAGCTGCGCGGTACCCCCCTGCGAGTGGAGCTTGGACCGCGGGACCTGGAGAACGACCAGGTCATGCTGGTTAGACGCGATACGGGGGACAAGACCCCTATCCCGCGAGCGGAACTGGTCACAACCGCAAGCGAGACACTCGATGCGATACAAAAAGATATGTACGGAAAGGCCCGGAAATTCAGAGAAGATAATACTCACCGCGCAGAAAGCGTTGATGAGCTGGACGCCCTGATGAAGGGCGAGCGAGGATTCGTGCTGGGTGGCTGGTGCGGTTCATCCGAGTGTGAGGCCAAAATCAAGGCAGAAACCGGTGCAACCATTCGGTGCCTGCCGTTCGGTGAGCACAAATATGGTTCCGGAACCTGTCTGAGCTGCTCGAAGCAGAACGTACCTGCAGTGATCTTTGCCCGGGCCTACTGAATCAATCGGGTAGGAGGCGGGGTCGCCCCCGCCGTCCCCCCACACCACCGGACATGCGGGTCCGCATCCGGCGGTTCATGTACGTTGACGAAGTAGCAGGTAGCGATCAGTCAAGAACATCAGGTCCTGTTTGCGCCAGTAGTCGA